>NZ_JBQSVM010000004.1:0-124977 GCF_052376235.1 Psychrobacter sp. AOP7-A1-24
ATCGAACAGCAACCATCAAATAAATATATGCATATATGAACGTCGCTAGACGCTACGCTGCTTTTCTGCGATGATTAACGGTTCCTGATCAAACAATATCGTGCCAAGAACCGAATTGTAACTTCATAAAGGGTATCTCTTAATGACTGTACATCTTACTGATGCTGACAATATCCAAGCTCAGTCCACCCCTAGCGAGCAGGCAAGTGCGCTTGCAGCTGTAGACACTGATACCTCAAAAGAGGCCAATGCCACCAATGTCAGTGACAATCGACATGGTGCGGCAACGACTGCACGGCAGTGGCAGGTACTATCACAACTACAGCGCAATCGCTGGGTAGGCACCACGCATATTTATGAGCAGCTGATGATGGCAGGCTTTGATATCAGTCTACGTACTGTCCAACGTGATTTGAATGCACTCGCCAAGCGCTTCCCTATCGAAAAAAATAATGCCAATCCACAAGGTTGGCGCTGGAAAGAAGATGCACCATTACAAAGTTTGCCGCATATGAACTTATCACAAGCGGTTGCTTTTAATATGGTTGAGGCCAATCTGACCCAGTTACTGCCACCTGTCATCTTAGATGAATTATTTCCTTGGTTTGACTTAGCACGGCGACAGCTCAAAAACAGCAAAGTAACTCACTCTTGGATAGACAGAGTGCGAATTGAACCTGCTACACAGCCACTTATCGCACCAGATATAGATTTGGATAGTAAAGACAATATTTACCACGCGCTATTTTATCAGCTGCAGATTCATGCTTGTTATACTCGTAGCAACAAATTACAAGCCAGTGAATACGTCCTAAATCCAATCGCCATTATTCAGCGCGGCGTGATCATCTATCTACTGGCAACCCGTACTGATGACCCAGAAGCCACCATTCGCACTTTTGCCTTACATCGTTTTGATAGTGTTGATATTCTTGAGACCGCTGCAAAAACGCCAGAAAATTTTCAACTCGATACCTACTTAGATGAAGGCAGTATGGGCTTTAGTCATCCACTGTTTGGCGAGTTGGACGAGCGCGGTAAAAATACCGCTGTCGAACTTAGGTTTACTAGGCAAGCCGGTAAAAGTCTGACCGAAAGTAAGCTTAATGACGATCAAACTGTTACGCTAAACAACGATAATACCCTGACTGTAAAGGCTACTGTTAACTTGACCTCACAGCTGGTCTGGTGGCTACGTGGATTTGGTAGTGGCCTATTAGACGCTAAACCTGAGCTACTCTATCAAGCAGTGTTAGATAAATCTTCGACAGTAAGCAGCAAGTGATGTTACTAATATGAGATAGGCTTACATTAGCCATACTCATGTGAGTAGTCAATAATTTATACAACGGTTAAAAATTAAGAATAAAAAAGGAAAGTTATGTCGACCACTGCTCCAACACCGCTGCTGTCAGATAGTTTACGAGGACTGGGACTAGACGCGGGAACTTTGTTTTTTGCGCTCAATTATGAATTTACCAAAATTGAACCCAAAGGTCTGTTTAAACGCTTCAAGAAACATCAAAGTGCAATGGATATTGATTTGGCGTGCGTGCTATATGATGATAACTGCGTCATCAATGACATCGTTTGGTTTAAGCAATTGCGGGATAAAGCGGAGTCGATCAAGCATCAAGGAGACAGCTTAAATGGTAAAGATCGCGGTGAACAAGCTATGTATCTTGCCCCACTTGATCAAGAGCAAATCAGATTAGAGCTTGAGAAAATACCCGCTCATATCAATCATATTGGCTTAATTGCCAACTCATATCATGGTCATTCGTTCTCTAGGGTTAAAAAAGGCGAAATTCATCTGAGTGATGACGAAGGAAACCGTTGCTTTGAGGTGAACCTAAAGCAGCTCCCACGCGACTGCACCACTCTATGGGTAGCGCATTTGCGTCGATCTGTTGATGACTGGCATTTAACATTGCAGAACTTACCTCTGTCTGCGGAAGAACTAGCAGGTGCAGCACAAGAAGTGGCTCATGAATTAGCGCGTGCATTGCCTATCCCTCAGGGAGTATAAAGTTCGCTAGTAACCGCACTTGGAAAAGGTCTTGTACCATGCAAATACAAGACCTCTTTTTGTGATTGAAACGTTCACGTAATTAACTGCTAAAAACCTATCCGCTCTAAATTACCTGACTCTTACCTATAAAACTTCACCACAATTTGGACAGAACTTCTTTTTACGCGTCTCAACTTCTTTTTCACGCCGCTCAAGCTCTTGCTCTCGAAGTACCTGTAGGACGATATTTTGTGCCTGTTCCTTATCTAACCCAAGCTCTCGACGAATTTTATCGATCATCATCTGATTCTGTACCAGATCAAAGTCACTATCAATCAATTGCTCCCGAAAATGCTGTTCAAGCTCCTCACGCCGCTGAGCCAACTCATTCGCCAATCCCGTCGCTAGAATACCAGCCGGTAGTGCGGCGAGACCCACACCCAGTATCGTAATGATAGCACCCAATATTTTACCAGCATTCGTAATTGGCGTAACATCTCCATAGCCTACGGTTGTTAGTGTCACCACAGCCCACCACATCGCTTTAGGTATGGACTCAAACTCATCTGGCTGTGCGTGATTCTCCACTAGATAAATACCGCTAGAGGCGGTCACAATCATAATAATAAGAATAAAGATAACGGCCTGAAATGAGCCTCGCTCCTTGCTAATTACGACTAGCAAGATACGCATTGACGCAAAATAACGGGTTAATTTCAGGATTCGAAATAAGCGTAAAATACGCAAGAAACGCAAATCAATATTGACAAAGAAATTCAAAAAGGCTGGCACGATAGCCACTAAATCAATCAATGCTGATGGACTTCTGAGCCAATCCCAACGCTGTTTCCACGTTGTATTATCGGGCTTAGCTTCAGCCACACTCCATAGGCGCAGTAAATACTCAATAGAAAAGACAACGATGGAGAAATTTTCGAATAGTGTGAAGTAGTTTTGGTAAGGGTAATACCACTGATCGACAGACTCCGCTATTACAGCGGCTACATTAGTCATGATCAAAAATATGAGAAAATAATCGACGTAACGGCTAAATAATGTGTCATGTTCTTCATTTTGTAAAATATCATAAACAAAATGACGCAAGCGCCGTATAGATTGGAATAACATGCCAGCCCTATGCGGTGAAATACCGATTTAATATTAGTAGAATAAAACAACGGTCAAACAATAAAAATCAAACTTTCATCACAGAACATAGGATATATTTGCAGCAATCATCCGTGATTTTTATCAGAAGCGCCTCATTTCAGTACTGACTTGTCTATTACTAGCCAGAACTATCAGCTATACAAAATACAGGTAATAAATATAGACCGATACCAGCAGTATAAACACAATGAGCAGGATAAAGAACCTTAAGAACTGTTCATCAGCACGAAGCTGCTGGCTAATATCTTGCGCAGGTATCAAAAACAAATCACATTCAGGGCAACAATCATCTGACTGATTCAATATTTTCATAGTACACGCATTCTTACAGCGTAGAGGTGAGTTACTGCAATAGCCAAGCATAATATATTGCACCTCTTATTGAATCATAAATAAGAGATACCGACTCACGTCAATGACCCTTACTTAAGAAGCAGCTTTTGTTGTGTTCAATTATAGACTGTAGACAACTGAATTACATGTAAATGTAATTTATTGCAGAAATATTGCTACTTTATGCTTAAAACCTTACCAGTAATAATGATTTTCGTACTATAATAGAGAGCAAGTGTTACAGGTTAGATACTAATCATGACATTGTGTATCAGTAGCTAATGCCATCCCTCATTAGAGAACTGCTGATAATTTTTATTACGTTAAGGAATTAAATGATGAAACTACAATCCCTAGTTTTAGCAACTGCTGCTGCACTTACAATGACAACTGCTTTTGCTGTCCCTGCTGGTACTTGGTCTGTTGCTGCTGGCGCACACATGGTTGATCCAAAAAGTGATAATGGTCAATTAGCTAACGATACTTTATCTGTAAAAGTTGACGACGACATCCGTGCAACTATCAGCGGTGAGTATTTTATCGCTAACAACGTTGGTGTCGAATTACTAGCTGCTATTCCGTTTCATCATGATATTACCCTAACAGATAATGCTGGTAACGAAATTGATGCAGAAACGCAGCATCTACCACCTACTCTATCTGTGCAGTATCACTTCGATGGCTATGACCTACCTATGAATGTGAAGCCTTTTGTTGGTGTTGGTGTGAACTACACAACTTTTTTCAAAGAAAGAATCTACCTTGGTAATGGTAACGATTTAGAGCTTGATGATAGCGTTGGCGTGGCTGGTCATGTTGGTCTTGATATTCCTTTTGCTCCTACCGAAGCTTTCCGTATCGATGCCCGTTATATGGACATCAAAACAGATGCAAGCCTAAACGGTGACGATATCGGTGAAGTTGATATCAGTCCTTGGGTATACGGTGTCGCATTCGTTAAACAGTTCTAAATCAGTAAAGATATTATGTGTAATAAAAGCCAGCTTGATAGCTGGCTTTTTTGTGCCTATTAATTACGGATATCAATGTTTACTCTAATTATTAAGTAATCATTTATAAAGCAGCTAATAACCTATAAAAACAAATAATCTCCATAAAAAAAGACCACCCGTGGGCAGTCTTTTTTAATTACTAGTTAGCTTTAGATCAGTATACGACGTGGATCTGCTAGTAGCGTTGCAATATAACGAGTAAATACAGCAGCATCTGCGCCATTGATTACACGGTGGTCATAAGACAAAGACAACGGTAGCATTAAACGTGGCTCAAAACTTTGTGTCTTAGCATCCCAACGTGGCTGCATACTTGCTTCAGAAACCCCTAGGATACCAACTTGTGGCCAGTTAACTAATGGTGTAAAGGCAGTACCACCCAAGTTACCTTGGCTCGATATAGTAAAGCTTGCCCCTTGTAAGTCTTTAGTGCTGAGCTTCTTATCACGAGCTTTTACAGCAAGCTCACCGATCTCAATCGCGATTTGCTTTAGGCCTTTATCTTGTACGTTTTTGATGACAGGTACGATAAGCCCATCATCTGTTGCCACAGCAATACCCATATTGACGCTTTTGCGTAATATAACCTGAGTATTGTCATCGCTCAAATGACTATTGAATCGTGGATGCTGAGTCAACGCATAAGCAGTTGCTTTAACCACAAATGCCAAGATAGTAAAGCCAATACCTTCAGCTTTCATACCACCTTTTAGCTCACCGCGTAGTTTTTCAGTCTCAGTGATATCAGACAAATCGAACTGCGTTACTTGCGGTAGCAAAGTATTGTAGTTGAGCTGTGGTATCGAGACTTTCTGCAAGCGGCTGAGGTCTTGTGTTTCTGTTTCACCCCAAATTTCAGCATTACTCATGTCAGGCAGTTTTGGTAGACCCGAGCTGGCAGCATTACTGCTCACAGGTGCCGCTTTCTGCTTGGTTAGACTGTTTTTAACATGTGCAAACAAGTCTTCTTTTAGAATGCGATCGTTTAGAGCTGAACCATTCACTTGTGTGATATCCACACCTAGCTGACGCGCTAGTTTGCGAACGGCAGGACCTGCATACACATCAACCAATTTTTCATTGACTTGTGCTTCAGTTAATTTACCCTCTGCTTGGCTAATAGCTGTATCAGTATTAGTCGGCTTAGCAGCTTGTTTTGGCTCACCCGTGGTTTTAGTCTCTGGTTTATCTTCTGTTTTGGCTGGTGCTGACTCTTGCGGCTTTGGCGCTTCAGATTCACTGTCACTAGCACCATCTGTGCCACTTGCCATAATAACGATATAGTCCTGACCATTAGCGACCATATCACCTGCTTCGACCAAGATTTTCTCAATCTTACCAGCAACTGGTGCTGGCACTTCGACCGATGCCTTATCTGATTCGATGAGCAAAATTGACTGCTCAGCGCTGACAGTATCACCAACGCTAACCATAATTTCAGAAACTTGCGCTTCATCAACACCTAAATCAGGTAGCGCATGAGTAGTTGCTTTGCCAGCACTAGCGGCTGGTTTGGCAGCAGACTCTGACTGTTTTGACTCAGTTGCAGCAGGCTCAGGTTTTGACTCTGGCTTAGTATCGGTATTATCGTCTGCGTTATTTACTTCTTGCTCTTCAGTAGCAGCATTGTCACTACTGCTTTCTTCGCTGTCGTCTGCACTTTCAAGCTCAATTAGCACCATACCTTCGCTAACTTGATCACCGATAGCAACACTAATTTTAGTCACTTTACCGGCAGCAGAACTTGGTACTTCAACCGATGCTTTGTCAGATTCTAATAATACGATGTTGTCATCTTTTGCGATGACATCACCAATTTCTACCATAATCTCGCTGACTTCGGCGCTATCAACACCTAAATCGGGGGCTTTAATGTCCATGATTTATTTCCTCGTCTTATGGTTATTATTATTTGGCATCTTTATCATCAAGTACATTTGCATCTGCTTGATCTTCATCACTAATCTCATCATCATCTTCAGCGATAAATTCAGGTACAGGATTTGGGTTTACGTTACCTGGTGCTGGTGCATCTGGAGACTGATCATAGTAAGCCTGCTGTTGCCATGCAGGTGGATGATCCACATCGATACCCAGGCTTGAAATCGCATCTTTAACCAAACGCATTTCAACTTCACCTTCATCAGCTAGGCGCTTAAGCGTTGCCACCACAATGTGTGCAGCATCAACGTTAAAGAAACTACGTAAGTTTTCACGAGTGTCAGAACGGCCATAACCATCAGTACCCAAAGTGGTATAAGGACGGTTGTCTGGTAACCAAGCACGGATTTGCTCAGAGTAGTTACGCATATAATCGGTCGCTGCAACCACGATACCTTCGTGCGGCGCTAACTGCTCAGTAACCCAAGGCACTTTCTCTTCATCCATTGGATGTAGGCGATTGTAGTCATCACAATCCATACCATCACGAGTCAGCTCATTGAAGCTGGTCACGCTCCAGACATTAGAGGTGATGTTGAACTCGTCTTTTAGAATCTGTGATGCTTTTTGTACTTCGCGTAAGATAACACCAGAGCCTAATAGCTGCACTTGTGCTGAGCCATTATCTTCGAGCAAGTACATACCGCGCTTGATACCTTCCTCTGCACCTTCTGGCATGGCAGGCTGCTCGTAGTTTTCGTTCATCAACGTCAAGTAATAATAAACGCGTTCGCCTTCACCATACATGCGACGTAGGCCATCATGCATAACAACAGCTAGCTCATAACCAAAGCAAGGATCATAGCTGACACAGTTTGGCACCACATTGAACAGGATCTGTGAATGACCGTCTTGGTGCTGTAAGCCTTCGCCGTTAAGTGTCGTACGACCAGCTGTCGCACCTAACAAGAAGCCTTGTGCCTGACAGTCGCCTGCCGCCCATGCCAAATCACCCACACGTTGAAAACCGAACATTGAGTAATAGATATACATCGGAATCATCGGCAACGCGTTTACAGAATAACTGGTTGCCAACGCAATCCAAGTACTCATTGCGCCTGCTTCGTTGATACCTTCTTCCAACATGTGACCATCGAGGGCTTCTTTATAGCCCATCAATGCTTCACTATCTTCTGGCGTATATTTTTGACCAACAGCCGAGTAGATACCTAGCTGACGGAACATACCTTCTAGACCAAACGTACGTGCTTCATCAGGTACGATCGGTACGACGCGATCTTGGATGTCTTTGTTTTTTAGCATCGCAGATAGCAAGCGTACAAACACCATTGTCGTAGATTGTTCTTTACCGTTGCTACCTTTTAATACCCGATCGAACATTGATAATTCAGGGATATTTAGTGGAATATGACCACTGCGACGGTTCGGCAGATGACCACCTAACGACTCACGGCGACCTTTAAGGTACTTCATTTCCGCCGAACCTTCTTCAGGACGATAGAATGGTAGAGTCTCTAACTGCTCATCAGTAAATGGTAAGTCAAAACGGTCACGGAAATACATTAACGCTTCTTGATCAAGCTTTTTGACCTGATGCGATTTATTGACGGCTTGCGTTTGGGTAGACAAACCATAACCTTTAACGGTTTTGACCAAAATAACCGTTGGTTGGCCTTTGGTTTTCATCGCTTCACTAAAGGCAGCGTAAACTTTAACCGGATCATGGCCACCGCGGTTCAGACGTGAAATTTCTTCATCAGTCAACGCATCTGCCATTTCTTCTAACTCTGGATATTTACCAAAGAATTCTTTGCGAGTAAATTCAGGCGTACGCGCTTCATATAACTGATACTCACCATCCACCACTTCTTCCATACGTTGTTTGAGCACACCCGTATGATCTTTACCAAGTAGTGAATCCCAGTTACCACCCCAGATGACTTTAATCACACGCCAGCCTGCGCCGCGGAATACTGACTCTAGTTCTTGAATAATCTTGCCGTTACCACGGACTGGACCATCAAGACGCTGTAAGTTACAGTTGATTACCCATATTAGGTTGTCCAATTTTTCACGACCAGCAAGAGAAATTGCTCCTAGGCTTTCTGGCTCATCAGTTTCACCATCACCTAAAAACGTCCAAATCTTACGACCTTCTTTTTCTAGCAACCCACGGTTTTCCATATAGCGATGTACATGGGCGTGATAGATAGACATGATTGGGCCAAGTCCCATTGATACCGTTGGGAACTGCCAATAATCAGGCATGAGATATGGATGCGGATAGCTTGATAGACCTTTACCACCGACTTCACGGCGGAAGTTATCAAGTTGATCTTCGGTCAAACGACCTTCTAGATAAGAACGGGCGTAGATACCTGGCGCTGAGTGACCTTGATAATAGATCATGTCACCACCGAAGTGATCGCTAGCCGCGCGGAAGAAATGGTTGAAACCCGTTTCATAAAGTGTCGCACTAGAAGCAAATGTCGCTAAGTGACCACCCAAATCATCATCGTTCTTATTGGCACGCATGACCATGGCAAGTGCGTTATAACGAATCAAAGCACGTATCTTACGCTCCATGCCCAAATCGCCTGGGTACATTGGCTCATCTTCAACCGCAATACTATTGACGTACGCAGTATCTAGTCTATTGAATGGCAACCCTTCTTGAACTGCCATATTATATAACGCTTTCAGAAGAAACTGGGCACGGTCCTTGTCTGCGTGTTTGACCACAGATTCGAAGGCTGCTAGCCATTCCTGCGTTTCGGTGCTATCAGCATCCTTATAATAATTCATTCTTGTTAATCCTTTTATATCAGTCACACCTACCTAATGGCAGGGCTTCGTTGAATAATGCGTGATGAGAGATTGGTTTACCTATGACATCCTTGCTACTTTCAAGCATTCCGTTGTTTTGTGCGATGACATACAGCTCGATTATAAAAATAGTATTATTTCGTGTCAGCCAGTGCATCAAATCAACACACTTTCTAAACAATCCATAATGCTATAACTATCCGTTTAATCGTTTATTGATTATGACATTTCATTATAAGTGTTTACAGCCTAGTTGTTTATGGCTGTAGAGAAATGAGAAAATAACAAGTATTTTTTAAATAAATAATGATTAGTTTCTAGGTAAATATTCTTTGATAACAGATTTGTAATCTGTGACCAGTTGATTACCTAGCACACGGTAATTTGTCATAATAAAAGTACCTTTCATCTATTTAATATGATTTTTACAAAAATATTACTTAATATACAAAATACGTGTAACACAATTTTTTTAGTAAATAAACGTTTACATTAGGCTTTAGTACATAGGAATATTAATATGCATCAAGCACGCCAACTTTTGAATTCAACGAAAAAGCATTTATTCAATAGGTGCATATGTCAAATGATGGCATTGCTAGCTACTACTCCTATGCTTTTGATTAGCAATTCAGCCTTTGCTGAAGCTAATCCCGTATGTCCGAGTGGAAATGCTTTGTATTATTTAGGATCTAAGAACACTACGCCCGCACCTAAAGGTACCTTGAGTTGGTCAGCAGCAGGCAACTCTAGTACCACATATAGCTTTGATAATGGACTTAAACTCGTTTTATCTTTTTCTGATATTAATTTCGTTAGAACTGGTTATCCAGAAGTCAGTACCTTTACTGGCGTTACTACCAATGCCCTTAATATGCGTCATAGCAGTGAAAATCTTGATATTAATCATAGGTTAACGGCTACTATTAACAAACCTGTAACAAAATACGGTTTTGTAGTTCAAGATTTAGATGCTAATGCAGCTGGAAGATATACTGAATCAGTATCTATTGTTACGTCGGGTGGTATTTTCAGCAATTTCGCTAATAACTTTACTGTATCTAATTCAAATAAGACGATTACCGCAAACCGATGGACTAATTGTAGCCCCACTCTTCCCTGTAACTTTAACATTGAATGGGAAGCCCAATCAGCGAGTACACCATTCATTACAACTCATGGTAATACTTATACCGGGGCTTCCACAACTATATCAACTGGCGATCATGTCGTGGGCTACTCAGACTTTTATTTCTGTCTAGCACCGCCGAAATTAATAGTTAAAAAAGAACTTAGTGGCAGTCGTATCAACAGTAACGATCAATTTGAGATTAGTACAACAGAAGACGAAAAAACAACTTTATTGAATCAGTTTACTACTACTGGAAACGGAACGACGCTTGGCAACAGCAGCAGTAGTGTAAAAAATCTGAAAGAAAATACTACCTATATCATATCTGAGCGCGTAATAAATGGCGGTGATATTACTAACTATAATGCTACTTATAGTTGTCTTAACTCAACAATGGGTAGTAAATTCACTAGTCTCGATGGCTCTGGTAGCTCTTTTAAAATATCGGGTCTAAGTTATGGTGACGAAATTACTTGTACTATTACTAATAGTTCGAACTACGTATTTTCAGGCACCGTATTTAATGATAATGGAAAAATCGTAAGTCCAAATAAAGACGATGTATCAGACAAATACTTAAATAATAGCCTTTATTTTAACGGTAAATATGACTCACCAACTGAATCTGGTATTCCCTTTACTACAGGTCATACTGTTACTCTAAACAGATGTACAAACGATGGCGGCACGTTTGCAGCACAAACGGTAAACATTGGTAGTGACGGAACCTATAGTTTCAGCTTAACGCCTGCACAAGTGGGTAGCTATACAAGACTTTGTGTTACTCAAAATGAGCCTAGCAATTATGAATATGCTGTGGATACCACGAGTAATTCACGACAGATAGATATTACCAACAGTAAATATAACTACCCTAACAACGATTTTGGTGATGTTGTCCAAGAGAATGCGGCTCTGGTATTGATCAAAAGTCAGTACATTCATGACTGTAGTCTAAACAACCTTAGCACAATCGATGTTGATTATGACGGTAGTGCTAGCGACGCGTATAGTACGGAATCAATATCTAACATCATCCCAGGACAATGTATCGCTTATAGAATTGAAGCTATAAATCGCGGAAATGTTTCCCTGACAGATATTGTTATCAAAGATACGCTACAGAAAAAAAGCGACTCCAACAGCTCACTAGTTACCTCTACCCTAGTTAACCCAATACCTATTGGTGAAAACAGCGGTGTTCCATCGTTTACCTCAAACTCAGTATCTATTGGTGAAAACGGTACAGTTACTACCAATGCTTTTTCTTTAGGTACTACCAATGCCACGCGCCGTCAGGCCATCCGTTTCAATACTAAATATGGTAATACCATTACTAACTAAACACCTGTTTATCAAATTATTAAACATTCAATTAAGCCCTGTCTAACCAGACAGGGCTTTTACCGTTTATATACGTCAAAATACCAGTTGTCGTTTTTGTGATGAATAATTGTATAGATTGCGTGACAATAGAAAAAAGCGAGAGAGGTGCTGTCTAAAAGCCATATAGGTATTAGATTTCAGGCTACTCAATCACAACCTGCAAATTTAGATTTTTGCTAATAGCAATAGTCTAAGAAAGGATTTTATATGAAACGTTTCAAACTTTTACACAGCATTTTATTGGCAACTGTTGCTTCTACTTGTTTGTTAAATGTCGCCCATGCTGATGATGCTTTAAAAATGGAACTGACGGCTGACAAAGTAACCAAAAATGCAGATGGTGAAAATGTTTATTCAGCAGTAAGCACTGCACCAGCAGGCACTGTAATCCAATATAAAGCGAATTATACCAATACCATCAATAAAGACATTAACGACTTGATGGTGACATTACCTATCCCTGCAAACATGACATTCACTGGTGAGGCAAATCCTACAAGTGCACAGGCAAGCACGGATGGTAAAAACTATGCTGACATGCCTCTTATGCGCAAGGTAAATGGAAAGATGGTTAAAGTTCCATATTCTGAATATCGCACCCTACGTTGGAATATCAAACTATTACCAGCCAAGAAATCAGCGGCCGTGGCCTTAAACACCACTGTTAACTAGTTTCATAAACATCACATTATTTTTAACGTTTTAATTCTTAATTCGATTTTTACTATTAACCTTGGAGTACTACATGAAGTCAAATACCTTTAACTATAGCCTGTTAGCTGTTGGTGTCGCTGCAGTAATGGGCATCTCTACAAGCGCTATGGCTGAGACAAAAACTGCTGAAGATGCAGTCATTATCAACAACATTGCAAAAGCTAGCTATAGTGTTGATGGTGTAGCACAGAACGAGGTTGAATCAAACGAAGTTACGGTTAACGTATCTGAAACTGGCTCTTTCTCACTAGTTGCACAGAATGAGGATGGTGGTGCCCCTAATGATGACATAAACACTGGCTTAGAAGTGGTACCTACTGGCGTGGCTCAGTTTACTCATCGCCTAGAAAATTTAGGTAACTTGACTGATACCTATACCATGGCATTGACCAACAAAACTGATGATACCAAAAACTTTGATCTTGCCGCTACTAAAGTCACTTACGTTGTTTATAAAGACGATGGCGCCGTGGTTAGTACCTTTACTGATATCACGGGTACTGACTTTACTAATACTGATATTGTTCTAGAAAAAGATGAGTATGCAATCATTACTATCGACGGCAAAACCGCTGGTAACGTAGGCGGTGATACTCAGAACTTGACCTTAACGGCCAAGAGTACGTATCTAGCGAATCAAGGAGGAGCTCCTGCTGATGCTATAGCTACCAATACTGACGAATCAATCACCAAGCTACCTGTGTTCAGTATTGTGAAGTCAGTTTCGCAAACGCTAGACCTTAATAACGTCGATGCCACTGCAGAGTATACAATCACAGTTAAAAACGATAAGACGGCTGCCTATGCCGCTGATGCGGTTGGTATCAAAATCGTTGATAACTTACCAGAAGGTCTAAAGCTAGTAACGGACTCTTTGACAGCAGCTAGCATTACAACTACTGGCTCTGCAACCAAAGGAACTATCGCTCAAAACAATAAGGGCATCGGCTCAGGCTCTACAATTGATGGTTTCGAAATTACTGGTGTTGATCTTCCACTCGGTGAAACTATTACTATCAAATTTAAAGTACAACAAGATACTACCGAGACACTAGCAAAAAGCACGATTAACCATGTAAGTGTTGAAGCACCTTTGGGCGGTGGTAGTAACGTTACCATTATTGATAGTACTGATGGCACCAATGGTGACGAAAATACGAATACTTATTATCCAAGTGGCGCTGATACCGAAAACGAAAATGGTACTGCTCCAACCACCCCAGGTGGTGATTCAACCCAACCATTGACGTCTAATCAACGTGCTTTGACTTTAACAGGCCCAACCACTAAAGAGGTGCCAAATACTTCGACGGCAGCTACTCAGGCGGTACATCAGACTGTCATTACCAACACTGGCCGCGAAACTGAAGGCGCTAATGCTGGCGAGTTGAAATTTAAGATCGAAGATGGCGGTAATAATGACAAGGTAGAACCTGCCAAGACTGGCAATATCACACTCGTTTATGACAAAGATGGTGATTCAACCACTACTACCGATATTACGACCAAAACACTTCCTTACAATGAATCTGGTGAATACGATGTTAATGCTGCATTCCCAGCTGGTATAGCGCCTAAAGGTACTGTAACCATCACCTATAACGTTGTATCAACGGCTGCTGAGACTGGTACTTCTGAAACTACTAAAGTGACCTTAATCCCAGGTGGTACTGACAGTCCTGTGGCTCCTGCTCCTGTCGTTGATACCACGAATGTCAAAGGTGTGGACTTGGTTAAAAGCCAAGCGCTAGACGCTACTTGTAGCGGCAATGTTGCTGACAGTGCATTTGGCTCTGAGGATTTAGAAGCAGAGCCTGGACAATGTGTCGTTTATAAAATCGTAGCGACTAACACATTTTCAAGCCGTCCCGTCACTAACTTAGTAATCTCGGATTTATTGTCTAACTTCTCAGCAGGTGCGACCGTCCAGACTATTTCCCCGACTACCACAACTGGTTCAGACAATACCATTACCGTTGCAGCTAATAACGACAACACGTCGATTAACACAACAGTGAGTCCGCTAGCAGCTACTAACACGGCTACCCTAAAATTCTCAGTCAAAATCAAACCATAATTAATTTATAAGCATCCTAGAATGCTTATAGACCAGCCCTCTAGCTTGAATTGTGCACATATTATTCAAGCTAGAGACTTATTACTCCCTTTGTGTTTTATTGGATAAGCGACCTATTATGACATCTACTGTAATCAATACGTCTAAAAACATCACATTGTGTACAGCGAAAATCTCAGCGCTGTCATTTGCAATGTTGCTTATGCAATCGAATACCGCCTTTGCTGCAACTGATTCATTGGTACAGCTGATCAATAACACCGCTCAGGCCAGCTATAACGTTGACAGTGAGACCAGCGCTACTATCAGCACTGACTCAAACCAAGTACAAGTGAAAGCTTCAAATCTACCTGAATACGGTATCAGCTTGACTCAGCATGCTGTACGCACAGTCATGCCTAATACACAGGTAAGTTGGACTAACGTACTGAGTAATACCAGCTATAGTGATCAGACTGTTGAGCTAACGCTAAACGTTTCGCCTACTCTATCTAATTTACAAGTTTATCAAGATTTAAATAAAAACGGCATTGTCGATAGTGACGATAGACAATTGATTCTTGATAACCTGAGCGCTCAGATCAAACTTGGTCAGAGTGAAAGTATTCAGCTTATCGTACAGGCTTTGTCAGATGCCAATGGTGAAGATGGCGATACTGCCGATGTGAAAATTGGCGCTATCATACTGGAAGATCCATCAATAGCCGCTGTCGAAGCCATCGATAGACTGCTCATTATCGAACCTGAAATCAAATTTACGACTCCTCAATTCGATGGTACTAAAACCGACTCGCAAATCGGTGACAATGTTTATATTGATGCCAGTTATGCTCAGTGCAACGTGCAATCTGATAAACCTGATCAAGTATGGGTTACTGTTAAGTCGCCAATGACTGGTGATACCTATTCTTTCAAAGGAATCGAGACTGGTAACAATACAGGTAAGTATCACCTGTCTGCACCGACACAGAACAATGCCAATGCTATTGACGATAAACTGATTCAGACATTGGTCGATGATAAGTTGACTGCTGAGTTAACCGCTTGTATCGATCCTTCTGTTGGTACAGGTACCGATCAGCTACCAAATGATAGTGACCTTACTGTACGTATCGATAATTTAAACACTCAAGTAAACATCATTGATAATAACGCAAGCCTAGTCGTTACTAAAGAAAGCGATGTCAAAACTGCAGAGCTTGGTGATTATGTTAGCTATACCATCGATATTAGTAACAACGGCAAATCGACTGCTTACGATGTACAACTAAAAGACGCCTTACCACGTGGTTTTGACTATGTTGAGAATAGTGTCAGTGTTAGCCCAACGACTGATGTCGATATTAACCAAGCACAGACGACAGAGTTTAAAGCTGATGGGAAATATCAGGTATTGAACCTAGGTAACATGGCTGTTGGCGAAAGTAAGAAAATTACTTATCGCGTACTAATCGGTGCGTCATCGCTAGGCGGCGATGGTATTAACCGTGCCACCGCCGTTGCTAGAAATGACCAAGGACAAAGCGTAGGCTCGAGAGAAGCCCAGTGGAAGATTGAAGTAGAACGTGGCTTGATGAATACTGACGGTATTATCGTCGGTAAGGTCTATCACGATATCAACCGTGATGGCATTCAGCAAAAAGAAGACGGCGAGCTTGGCGTCGCTGGTGTACGTATCTACATGGAAAACGGTAACTTTATCGTGACCGATCCTGAAGGTAAGTATAACTTCTACGGTGTCAGTGCCAAAACACATGTACTAAAGGTCGATCGTACTACTATCCCTAGAGAAACTGAACTGGTTACTCAAAGCAATCGTAATGCTGGTGACGCTGGTAGCCGTTTTGTTGATTTAAAATACGGCGAATTACATCGTGCGGATTTTGCGATCGTTGGCGGTATGGCAGATAGTACTGAGCGCTTAAACGCTGAGTTGATTGCTCGTAGCAAACTAGTAGACGCGAAAAACGACACGTTAGAACAAGCCGTAAAAACCGAGCTAACTTTAGATCCTGACTATAATACCGATAACACTGACAATGTAGATGCTAGTGGCTGTAACATCAACGGTGATTTGGATCTTGGTAACAGCTGTGATTCGGCTATCGTTAATGACATGGTCAATCCAGCAGATAGCCGCGTTGATATGGCAGTAACCACTGTTGCCCAGCCAGTAGAAAAAGAGCTCGAAGAATACTTAAGAGAAGTGTCGAGCAACGATGTTGCCTTTATTAATCTAAACGAAGGCCAACAGCTTAGCACTTACAAACAAATGGTACAGGTTCAGGCACCACTTGGGTCTTTGTTCACACTATATGCCAATGGCAAAGCTGTGTCAGAACAAAAAATAGGTAAAACTGCTGAGCAAGAGAAACAGAATGTAATGGCTTTCGATTACTATGCTGTTGATTTACAGCGTGGCAAGAATATATTGCGCGGTGTCGCAACCGACATAAACGGTCAAGTCATCTCTGAGCAAACTATCGAAGTATTAACTCCTGATAGCTTACAAGCTATCGACTACCGTACTCAAGCACAGTTAGTACCAGCTGACGGTATTAGTGAATATCAGGTCGTTGTTAGTCTAAAAGATCGTGATGGTCGTCCCTACATTGCATCAACGCCGATTACTATCGACACAAATATCGGCCGAGTGAATCTAAAAGATGGCAGTCAAGACAAAGCAGGCACTCAAGTCACTGTTTCTGGTGGTGAGCTATTAATTCCCGTCACTGCACCTAGCGTACCGGGTAAAGGTGAGCTAGTCATTGATACTGGTAACAGCAAACAAATCATTCCGTTACAGTTCACCGCTCAACTACGTCCACTGATCGCTGTTGGTATTGTAGAAGGTGCTATTTCACTAAAAGACTTTGACGGTGGCAGCATTACCGATGCTCAAGGTGCATTTGAGCAAGAGCTAAATGACTTTGCTGGTAATGATGATTACACAGCTTCTGGTCGTGCTGCGATGTTCCTAAAAGGAAAAGTACGCGGCGACTATCTGCTAACGCTTGCATACGATAGTGATAAAAAAGGCGAGCGTTTGTTCCGTGATATCGAACCTGGCGAATATTATCCTGTCTATGGTGATTCATCAGCCAAAGGTTTTGATGCTCAGTCTACTAGCAAGCTTTACGTGCGCCTTGATAAAGGTCGCTCGTTCGCTATGTATGGTGACTTGAAAACTCAGATCGATGACGACGAAGGTATCAAGCTTGGTCAATATAACCGTACATTAACTGGTCTAAAAGCTCAATTTGAAGACAGCGATACTCGCGTTACTGCCTTTTTAGCAGAGACCAGTACTAGCCAACGTGTAAATGAGACTCGCGGTTTGGGCATTTCAGGTCCATATCCATTGGCTGAAAACTTTGATGCGGTATTAGAAAACTCTGAAACCGTTGAAGTTATTACTCGTGATGCCGATAACCCTGGGCTTATTATCAATCGTGAGACGCTTACTCGCTTTGCTGATTATGAGATTGACCCTATCAGCCGTAGCTTATTTTTGACTTCACCGATTGCTAGTCAAGATAGCGCAGGCAACCCTATCTACATCCGTGTCACTGTCGAAGTTGATGAAGGTGGTGAAGATTACTTCGTTGGTGGTATTGCAGCGAAGCAGCAACTAACGAATAAAGTCGCCATCGGTGGTAGCTACGTGAATAGCGATGACCCACTCAATAAAGAAGAGCTGGCTAGTGTTAATAGTGTTGTTAAATTCAATGATAAGCTAAAGCTAGTCGCTGAATATGCGATGAACAAAGCTGAAAACCCAAATTTTCAGTCAAGTAATCAAATCAATGCGACAGAACTGACCGATAGTGATGTTGAAGGTAACGCACTACGTATTGAGCTTGATTTTGACAATAAGAAAAACACGCTTGCCAAAGCTTATTATAATGATGCCGACGAAGGCTTTGTCACTGGTGCATCACCGCTTACTGCTGGACGTACTGAGTCTGGTGTAGAGGTTACTCATACACTGAACGATAAGCAGACTGCACTTAAGTTAGAAGGTATACGCACAGAAGAGCATACTACTGATGCCAGCCGTGAAGGCGTACAAGCTAGCGTTGAACATCGTTTAAGTGAGAACGTCGTTGGTGAAATTGGGGTTCGTTATTACAAACAAGACGCGACTGCTGCCTCACGTAATACTCAAGCAGCGACAGACGTTGTAGATATTACAGACGACACTCTGTTTAATGATGACATTATCAATCAGTCAGCGTTAAATGGCGTGAGTAACGCTGAAGAAGATATTGAAGGTACGACTGTTCGTGCTCGTCTTACCTCTCGTCTACCTAAGTTGAATGATAGCTTGGTATTTGCAGAGTATGAGCAAGATATCGAAAACAGCTCACGTAACGCAACTTCTATCGGTGGTGAAACAGCGCTTGGTAATTTGGGTCGTCTATACGCACGTCACGATTTGATTAATAGCCTATCTGGTACTTATGGTCTTGATGATACAGATGAGCGTCAACGTACCACTGTTGGTTTTGATGCAACTTACATGAAAGATGGTAAGGTTTACAGCGAATACCGTATGCGCGATGCCATTAGTGCACGTGAGGCAGAAGCCGCTATTGGTCTAAAAAACAAGTGGTATGTTCAAGAAGGTTTAACGTTAAACACTTTATTTGAGCGTGTTGAATCTCTGGAAGGTGAAGAAAGCAACACTGCAACAGCGGCAGGCTTCGGCGTTGAATATCTTGCCAAAGAGAATTATAAGGCATCAGGACGTTTTGAAAAACGTTGGGGCGAAACAAGTGATACGCTACTTGGTAGTGCTGGTATCGCCTATCGCTATACCGATGAGGTTACCTTCTTAGCCAAAGACATCTATTCACGCACTGACTATAGTGATGGCGATCGCACTATCAATCGTTTTCAGCTAGGTGCTGCGTATCGTGACTACGATAGTAATCAATTAGATATGCTTGCAAAATTCGAATACCGTTTGGATGACAATAATACTGGCGATGACGCTTATCAAAAAGACACCATGATTTGGTCATGGAACGGTAATTACCATCCTACGCGTCCATTGACGCTATCTGGTCGTTACGCTGGTAAGTATACAGAGTACGAAGCAAACAGCTTAACCAGTAATAATACGGCTCACGCTGTTTATGGCCGCGGTCTTTATGACATCAGTGAGCGCTGGGATATCGGTTTGCAAGCCGGTACGTACTGGAATGATCAGGCAAATGATTTAACTTACATGCTTGGTGCAGAAGTCGGTTATAGCCCAATGACCAACCTTTGGTTATCACTTGGTTATAACTTCATGGGCTTTGAAGATGAAGATATTGCTTATGATGACAGCACTCAGCAAGGTGCTTACTTTAGATTGCGCTTTAAGTTCGATGAAGACTTATTCAAACGTGAAGATCCACGTAAGAACCAGCGTCTAAGCAGAAACTCTGCATTGTAATTGAATGATACTATCGCAAGTACAACCTCATGACAGTATGACGACTAATTGGTCCATCATGCAATAAAAAATTAAGTCAGCCCTAGTAATGGTAAATAATACCAATATTTATTACCTTAACATAAGGTTTACACCATGTTTGATTCAGCCATCAAAGCAGCACCTTTCAAGCGCTCACTATGCGTTACATTGTCAGCCTTGTTTTCGTTAACCTTCATGCAGCCTGCTATAGCTGAGAGTGAGTCTATTCAAATAACCAACTCTACTAGCATGGCTGAATACTGCCGCGATGATAGTAAGACTCAAGCACACTCCTATAAGTATCAAAGCGAACAACAGCGCCTGTTAAATTGTATGGTCGCTCAGTTAAAGCCCTATCAACAAAAAGACAAGACAGCAGCTCAACAGTATTTTGCCTATAAAGCGCAAGCATGGTTGAACTATGCCATTCATCAAGACAGTATGAATAGCCGCTTATCCGCGGGTCAAGTTGCATTAGAAATGGCAGAGCCTATATTGCAAGCACTAGATAGTGATACGGTACAAGACTTGAGCTTGCATCAGGACATCCCTACTACCTCTGCCTTAATGCGCCCTGATCTATGGGCAACTCTAAGTGCATTAAAAGACGGTAATGGCATAAAATCAGCACCACGCGAGATGGCATTTAGTGAAGTGGCTTTGATTTGGGCAGCCACCAATCAATGCGCGCGAGGCTGGCGTGAATCTAGTATGCACTTTCGCATGGCAGACCGTTGGCTTGAGCAGGCACGCGAGGCTTATGTCAATACAAATGACTCACAGACCAATGTAGCACTAGAGAAGTCAATAGCCAACTACTATAAGCAGTACGCGCATTTAGATGCAAGCGATGATACTTGTCGTGGACAAGATTTGACATCTAACCGTTAGGCTACGGTTATTTTACTAGAAGTATTCATCTCTATTACTTCCAATCATATGCTAAAAATTAGACATAAAAAAGCCGACATATATGTCGGCTTTTTTATGTTTAAAGTAAGCTTAATTAGCGGTTTTTACGTGGTAATTTTTCTGGTAGATAACAACGTAAATAAGCGATAAACGCTGTATTTGCTTCTTGGATATACTCTTCAGTGATACTCTGATGACGGCGATACGATAACGTGAATATGGCATTTACAATGCTATAAGCAATCAGCAAAGTATCTTGGATATCATGAAAGTTTGGCATCTCATAACGCTCTGACAAACGCTTATACACGACATTAACGATTTGATGATCCATATCTTCACCAAAGCTATCACCTTCAAAATCAGGTGTATTGGTGTCATAAATAAGCTTAGCTTTGGTCTTGTCGTTATGGAATATCGTAATACAATGATCAATAAGCGCCGTTAGATACCCTTGCCATCTGTCATAGTTGCCAATATCGACCGTTTCTACCATCTCTAATATTTCAATCGCATTCAAAAAACGCAATGCTAAAAATATTGCTTCGATATTAGGGAAAAAATGGTAAGCAGAAGCTCTTGGTATGCCTGCTTCTTCACATACAGCTGCTAACGTTATATCGTTGATAGCATGTGTTTCGCTCAATTTTTTGGCACCAGCCAATAGTTTTTGACGACGTGCACGACCTTGCTGGCTAGTAAACTTAAACTTATTAGGTACAAGCTTCTTTGCCAACTCCGAATCTACCAGCACATCTTCAATCTTTTCGTCTTTATTATCACTCATTGTGAATCTCTTAAATGTTGCGCCCTATTTTATAAATATAATCTTCGTTGAATAGTACCTACCCTCAAATGAAGGACTATTAACCTTTGGCTAAAATATAAAGCCTGTACGGTCACTACTGTATTCAATGGAGAATTATCATAAACGCTTGCATATTATCAAGCAAGGGACATGAATAGGTTAAAAACAATACAACGATCAGCAATTTAATAGAGCTAACCGTCTAATTTTATAAAGTTAGTCATTGAGTTTTATTTTCGCCCTTATAATACCATGATCGGTCACTCTATCGTCATAGTCCCACTTCAAATGATCGTTAAAATAATCCACCCGCTCTACATGACCGAGCGAAAACTTACTATCAGGCAAAAACTCTTCTGAGACAAATAACTGATCGATAACTTCTGGCATACCTTGATATATATGGGTATAGGCGACATCTTTCATCCAACCATACCGTGCCTGAATACGAGCTGCATCAAAAAGTGCGACATCACGCATACTTTTGTCGTAATTAACTTCCCCAGTTTCTGTCATCAACTGAGTGGTTACACTACCTGTGACATCGTTCATATCACCCAATAGAATCAATGGCTCACGGGTATGGTGCAATCGCTCTATGATAGACATACGGATAGAGGCCGCTTCTGCCGCGCGCATACATAGACTACGCAGCTTGGCGCGAACTCGAATGTTTGGATCATCCATGTCCTCTAACAGGTTGCCGTTTTCATCACGTAAGAAAAAAGCACGTTTGCTTTTTAAATGTGCTGTAATGACAGTAATTGGCTGCCCGTACGCGTCAACACGCAACACTAGTGGAGGACGATTAAAACGTTGATAAGGACCGATATCAGGTACATCAATAATAGCTTTTGGTGCTATATCCTCTAATAAACTGGTTTCTAATTGCTCAAATCGGCTGATGATACCCACAGCAGGTGTATTCTGTGCACCTAAGCCTTTGGTATAAGTATTGGTGCTATCGTTACTTGCGAGTGGAATGACCGTTTGCTCAGGCTTAAAACCTAACGAAACCGCTAACGCCTCTAGTGCATCACTATCCCAAACCTCTTGTACTGCGATAATATCAGCATGTGCTTTAGCCAACAAACCTGTAAGACCTCGCAGCTTATGTTCATAAGCTTCATTGTCGTAGGCTGGGGCATTTTCATAGTAAGTTCGATTAGGGTTCGCGAAGTTCAATAAGTTTGCCGTCGCGACATAGAATTGTTTGCTACCCTCAGCACTATTACTCATATATTCCTCATCGTACCCATTATTATAATACATAATATTCACATATATGCATACTTTATATACTTTAAGCATAAAAAAACTTCCAAAGTTAAACTTTGGAAGTTTTAAAATAGCATATATATTGATAAGTGAAACTACTAATAGAACTGAAAATACAATCAATCTATTTTGTGCAATAAAATAGCAATCTCATGTACCAATCAATTACTAATAAGCTTCGTTCAACAAAACACTTAAGTCACAGTTTAATTAATTGTTTATTATGATACACGGTGCCACGCATCACGTGACGCTTGACGTGCTTCATTCCATTCCAAGCGAGACTCGCCTTTCACTTCATGCCATGAACGCTCTAGATCTGCTTCATGGTCTTCAAAACGTGCGTCTACTGGATAACGAGCGCGGTTCGCATAGCCAACTGCATATGCTGGATGCATATCGCGGTCGAAGTCATACCCTTCTTTAAAATAATCAGCATTTGCATATTCCGCACGCCAGTATGCTTCTTCATGAGTCGGATCAATTGCTTCCGCTGCCGCATGTCCTGCACCGCCACCAACGACTGCACCAATAGCACCACCAATTAATGTACCCAACGGTCCTGCCATCGTACCGATAGCTGCACCTGCTGCTGCACCACCTACGCCGCCGATGCCTGTACCGACTGGATGTGAACCTGGTTCACCAGTAATGATATCTGCATTCAAGTCTTCTTTGGTCTCTTTTGACATGTGCTTTACTTCACTACGATCAATCGCATCATGACTACGGTCTATAGCATCGTGGTCGTTCATGTATACATCGTGGTTATTCATATTATTATCCTTAAATTATTTTTATTTATTTAACTTCTCATTCACTAAGAACTTAGCGTTCTTGTTGAATTCAATTAAAGTATAGGAATTTTTGGATAACCTCAGATAGTCCGATTATGTAATCTATGTCCACATTGCGATTGCCTTAGGTTACAGCCTGTATCTTTATCACATTTATGTACAGCAGCATCATATTTTGAGTAATTTCAGATATGTAATAACAGTAAGTTTACTAAGTAAATCAATTTGATAGCGGCATCAAAGATCTATCTATAGCCCGTTGCCATTTAGCAAGATGTTGTTCACGAGCATCAATCGACATGTTCGGTTCAAAAACGCGATCTACCTGCCATGAAGCCTTCATTGTCGACTCATCGTACAGCCCAGTCTTTAAACCTGCGAGTAGTGCCGCACCTTTCGCCGTAATTTCTGTATCTCTAGGACGTAATACCGGAACCCCTAATAAATCGGCTTGGAATTGCATCAGTAAATCGTTGTTTGCAGCGCCGCCATCTACTCTGAGTTCGGTCAAAGGATGAGGGCTATCCTTTTGCATAGCGATAAGCACATCATAGGTTTGGTAAGCAACGGCTTCTAATGCAGCGCGAGCAATATGAGCTTTGGTAGTGCCTCGGCTCATGCCAGTGATACTAGCACTGATATCAGAACGCCAATAAGGCGCGCCCAATCCTGTGAACGCAGGTAGCAATACCACATCTTTGCTACTGTCTACTTGGCGGGCCAGATCTTCGATATCGCTGCTCTGTTCAATCATACCCAAATTGTCACGTAACCATTGAACGATAGCGCCTGCCATAAAAATACTGCCCTCTAAGGCATAAGTGACTTCCTTTTTGGGTGGTTGTAGCATACGTTTGCCTGATTGTACAAGTTGGTCAAACGATAAATTATCTGGACGAGTTGGTGACGTTTTGCGCTGCCATGCAACGGTGGTTAGTAGCTTATGCTCACTCAACTTTGGCTGCTGGCCAATATTCATCAACATAAAACAGCCTGTACCATAAGTGTTTTTGGCCATCCCCGCATCAAGGCAACCTTGCCCAAAAAGTGCGGCTTGTTGGTCACCCAGTACTGCTTGAATAGGTATTTGCTTTGCAAACAGGCCTTTTTTGGTTTTGCCAAAATCACCGTCGGACGGTAGTACTTTAGGTAATATATTCATAGGTATAGCAAAACGGTCACAAAGTGCCTCTGACCATGCCAGCTTATGGATATCAAATAATAACGTGCGAGAGGCGTTGGTCACATCAATAACATGCTCACCACCTGTGAGCTTATAGATTAGCCAACTATCAATGGTGCCGACCGCTATCTCACCTCGGCTGGCTCGCACACTAAGCTTCGGATTGTTTTCGAGTAACCAAGCAATCTTACTGGCACTAAAATATGGGTCTAAACGCAGACCTGTAATGCGCTGAACTTCATGTGCCATGTTTACGCTATCAGCGCTCTGATGAACAGGGTCATTCATACTATTGCTAATATTTTCAGCAGCGAGCGTCTTACAGTAATCCGCGGTGCGCCTGTCCTGCCAAATGGTGGCGGGAGCCAATGGCTTACCAGTTTGCTTATCCCATATCACAATCGACTCACGCTGATTGGTAATCGCGATACTGGTAACATCAGTAGCAAGCAATCCTGCCCGATTAATCACATCATGCGCACAGCTGATTTGAGTTTGCCAAATCTGCAGTGCATCTTGTTCAACGAATCCAGCTCTTGGTGTTTGCAGTGTCGTTGGCTGTTGTACCATTTTGATAGGACGCGCATGATCATCGTACAATATCGCTCGACTCGATGTGGTTCCTTGATCCAACGCTAAAATATACCCTGCCATGACACACCCTCTGCTAATGTTGTTTATTCTATTTGATAGCCATTTAGTGACTATTCATTGACTGCTACTTATCAATTGCTGCTTATTGACTGATACTTATTGAGCATTTTCTATTTGTTAATTACTGCCTAAATTTCTTCATAGTAAGATTAAAAACAAAAACTATTTAAAAATAAATCGCTTGAATATAAAACGCTTTATTGGCTATGTTGTTACTTATAAACAGATATTTAAAAATTAAATCAGACCTCTATCATACTGCTACTAGTCACACAATAGAAAATGGCAAAATACTGAGCATTGACCCGTCACCATTGTGGCTCTACAGTGTACCTCTTATGACGAATGTCCGCTTTTTAGTGCTTTCAATCTAGACTTATTTTTATATTAAAATATGCATGATTTATTTAAGCATTATTTTTTGCGAGCTAACGAATAGTCTATAATAGTTCAGCGACTTTATATTCTGAGCAATGAAATCTATTGGTACTGTTCCTTATTTTATAATACCTTACATTCTAATTAATGGCTTATGTGACTTATGAAATTCATTTTATCAGCGCTACCAACTGCTATGATGACAGTTGCAGTCATGAGCGTGCCTGTCATGACTTACGCAAGCACTGACGCTGACAGTATAGAAGTGTCAGATGATGTTACACCAGTGGCGGTAACACAAATCATAGATACTGGTAGTCCGACTGATAATGATAAACCAGCTGTAGCGCCTTTTTATACAGTACCAAACCCTCAAAACGCTGAATCGCAGACACTATCTACGCTTGTTGACCCTATCACACATAAAGCTGTCGATAATAGCTACCCACTCGACGTCTCAAGCTTTTTGAGCTTAGAGCAAGCGCAAAAGCTTCTGGTACAAGTATCACCTAAAATTGCTGCCAATCAAGCAGCGATTGCCGCCAGCGAATACCAAACTGACGCGCTCAGAACCATTGACAATCCGCTCGTATTTGCTCGAGTATCTGCCAGTGCTTATCATTTGGACGAGGACATAGACTTGTCTTCTCTCAGAAGCGGTATCGCCAACGAAGTAAATAATGGCGTAGATAACATAGTTCCTCCTACAGCAGACCTACCAGACTTCGGTGAGCTGATCGGTGAGCGTATTCCCGACTCCTACAACCTCAAGCGCTCAGGCTCTACATCAGGCGCAGGTCTTGGTGTCGTTTGGCCTGTTTATACTGCTGGGCGTACAGACGCGCTGACTGGTGCCTCAGACGCTCGTACTCAAGAAGCGATGGCTGATAGCGTACTAGACAAAAATGAGCTTTATAATACGTTGATTGAACGTTATTTTAAGGCACAACTAGCGATTATCGCCGCTTACTTACGAGAAGATGCTTACGATACGTTGCAGCAGACCGACCATATGGCCGAGCGTCTGTTCGAAGAAGGTTTTATCTCACGTGTCGATAGACTAGAGGCACAGTCTGCTCTTGCGGATGCCAAAAGCGAATCCGTCAATGCGAATAATGACGCGCGCCTAGCCATGATTGCGCTACAGCGCCTACTACGTACCGACTACCGTATTAAACCAACCACACCTTTATTTGTTTCAAGTCGCCCTCTACCAGATGTGAGCTACTTTCAGGACTTGGCGCTAAACAACCACCCTGGTCTGCAAAAAGTTGCAGCCAAGCGAGCACAGGCGCAACAATTACATGCGTTATCAGATACAGGCTACAAGCCTACGGTATTGCTATACGGTTATGGTCAGGTAGAGAATAATCCAAGCTGGGTCGCTGGTATCTCTGCCAGCTGGAAGCTATGGGGCGGACTCGATAAAACCGCATCGTTAGCATCAAGCAATGCCCAAATACGTCAGGCCGATCTCTCTGAAATTGAAGTCAGTGACAATCTACTACTACTGGTAGAAAAAAACTGGCACGATGTCAATAACGCCCAATCACGCTATCAAGCATTACAAAGTAATGTTGATTTGGCCGCAGAAGTATTACGATTGCGACGCTTAGGATTACAAGAAGGTGTAAATACCACCGTCGACGTGGTGCAAGCACAGACGCAATCGCTGAAGGCACGTACTGAACAAGCACAAGCTGCTAATGACTACGTACAGTCATTGGCTGCACTCATGCAAAGCTGCGGGACACCACTTGCTTTTAATGCTTATCTCAATGCTGCTGACATTCAACTGCCTACTTTATATACTGAACAATGATGTGACGTGAGAAGCCATAAGTCGTGTTGATAAACGCTTTGTATTATCATGAAGCCGACAACGAACATACTATTACTAACCCTATTGTGAATACCTGTTTTTATGAAAGAATTGACTGCTAAATCGACAAAAAACTGGCTGCTGACGTTACTAGAGACATGGAAAATTGCAAATAACTCTAACGTTTGGGCGCATTGCGCAAGCGTAGGTTTCTTTGGTTTCTTATCAATTTTTCCAGTAATGGCTGTGTTTGTTCTGCTTTATGGTCTGGCGTTTTCGCCTGCTGAGATGCAAGAGCAAATCTCACTCTTGAGTCAGTTTATTCCTGATACGGTATATGAAGTGCTTAACTCACGTCTGAATGACTTGGTTTCTACAACCACGTCTACACTGACTTTTAGCCTGCTAATATCATCCTTGCTCGCACTTTATGCTGGCTCTAAAGGTATCAAATCTTTAATTATTCTTATTAACCTTGCATTTCATATTACTCAAGAGCGCAGTTTTATACAGAGCACGATTCGCGCAGTTGGTTTGACCTTTGCAGCAGTAGTCGTATTGATTATAGCGGTCTCTTCTATCGCGATTATTCCTTTGGCGGCGGTCTATTTTCCTTTCCCCCAGATAGCGAAGACGATTGCACTTTGGAGCAGGTGGCCAATATTGACAGGTATCATATTTTTAAGCTTTTTGGGCCTTTATCGCCTAGCCCCAAATCGTGATGCCGTCGCCCTCAAAAAATTAATGCCGGGTGCTGCACTAGCAACGGTTTTATGGATCGTATTGTCCATCTTGTTTTCAGTTTATGTGCAAAATTTTAACAACTATAGTGCTGAGTTTGGCGCGCTTTCAGCTGCTGTGGTCATTATGCTATGGCTCTATTATTCAGCATTTATTGTCGCCCTTGGTGCTATTTTTAATTCTGAAATCATAGACAACGCCAAGCCTTATGCGGTTCGAGTGTACTAGTAATAAACCCTTTATTTTCAACTTTGTTGCTTTAGGAATCTCATTGTCATGACTGAATTACCACGCGAATCAGACGACTCAAATAAATCAACTGATGCAACCGAGTCAGTGACCTCTCAAGATGCACAAAATTCAGTCGATCCTGTAAAAGACATACCTGATATCGAACCAGAGCAACCAACACCTGCTTATAATCGTAATCATTCTAAAACTGACAAATCTGCACGTACAAAGAAAGCATTGCTTGCGCTATTTATACTGATTGCCCTTGGTATCATTGCGTATGGCTTATATAAAAGTAATACGCATAGCGAGCCAGAAATGATTACGCTGCAAGGACAAATGCAGATGCAGCAAACGTCTATTGCTGCAAAAGTACCAGGGCGTATCGCCCAAATCATGGTAACAGAGGGTGATACAGTTACAGCAGGTCAACAACTGGTTGAAATGGATTCGCCTGAGATTAATGCCAAGATTAATCAAGCACGTGCTGGTAAACGAATCGCACAAAGCCAATTAGACAAAGCAGAAAATGGTGCTCGCCCGCAAGAAATTGCGCAAGCAAAAACCGCTTGGCAGGCCAATAAAGCCGCGTCTGATTTAGCAGAAAACACTTATCAGCGTGTGAATCGCCTTTACGAAGAAGGATTGATGGCGCGGCAAAAGCGCGATGAGGCATATGCGCAATATCTTGCCACTCAAGACCAAACCGAAGCGGCTCGCTTGCAGTATGATCTGGCGCTAGAAGGCACACGTACTGAAGATGTTTTCGCAGCTACAGCACAAGTCGCACAGGTCGATGCAAAGCTCGATGAAGCGTTAGTGGCAAAAGAGGAAGCGAATCTAAGAAGTCCTATCGCTGGTATCGTCGACAATGTCATTGTGAGTGCTGGAGAAGTCATCGGACAAGGGGTTCCACTCCTGACGCTGGTAGATACCAACGACCAATGGGTAGTACTTAACGTCACTGAGTCATATTTAAACCAATTTGCTATTGGTCAGACATTTACGGGGACTATCCCAGCATTATCATCAGCGGATAAACCTTACACAAAACAGTTTACCGTTTATACATCATCATCCTTATCAGACTTTGCTACTTGGCGTCCGACTAATAACGATGATGGTTTTGATGTGCGTACTTTTGAGGTTAAGGCACGACCATCTAAGCCCGACGCTCGTATTCGCTCAGGAATGAGTGTGGTGGTACGTATCGATCCTATCCCTGTTAATCAGAACCAAGAGTAAGCCATGCACTTGACTAAGTTAAGTGAGGCTTTTTTACGCAGTGCCGCCTACGAGCGCCGTTTTTTGGTAAAGAACCACTGGGACTTAAGCATGGTGGTATGGATACCGTTGGTAACGGTGCTGCTAATATGGTGGATATTTTCGCAGACTCAAATTATCGACCTACCTATTGGGGTCATCGATCAAGACAATAGCGCTGTAGCCAATACTGCTGTACGTTACTTAGAAGCCAGTCCTACTTTGACAGTCAGACAGCTTTATTACTCCCAAGCGGATGCAGAGGCTGCTATTTTACAGCGCGACATTTATGCTGTCGTCATTATTCCAGAAGACTTTTCTCGTAATATATTATCGAGCCAGCCTGCACCATTGACTCTACAAGTCAATGCACAGTACGGTACGCACTCTGGTATTATTCAGACGGGTGTTCAGGCAGTCGCTAGTACATTATCTGCAGGTGTAGAGATTAAGCGATTGGTCAAACAAGGTGTGGCGCCATCACAAGCGATGACCGCTTACGCACCTATCAGTGTGCAGCGTATTAGCTTATTTAATGCTGCGACCAACTACCAGCAGTTTTTGGCATCGACCGTCATACCTGCCTTATTACATATACTAGCGATGGTCATTGGTGCAACCACGATTGGCCGCGAGTTACGTGATAAAAATATCGGTCGCTGGTACCGTTTTATCGATGCAGGAAAGTCTAATCTAGCCTTATCTAACACCGCAGAAGCGACATCTTCGCTCTCAACTGTACAAGATAGCAACAATAACACTGCATCATCGTCAAGTGCAAAACCGCCTAACTCGGTCAGCTTATCAGTTTTGGTATTTGGTTTATTAGGTAAATACTTTTGGCCAGTATTGGCATATAGCTTATGGTCAGCATTGATATTATGGCTGGCAACGTCCAATCAGAATATAAATATTACTTCTCTTGCTGCCGTCTATGCTGGGTTTTTGTGCCTAATAATATTGTCGTTTTGGCTAGGTGCTATTTTTACTTTGAATTCCTTTTCATTACGTATGGGCCTATCAACCACGGGCTTTATTTCAGCGCCTTCTTATGCTTTTGCTGGTGTTACTTTTCCTTATATTGCGATTAGTGATAGCGCGCAATATTGGTCAAATGCCCTACCGTTAACACATTATCTAAAGCTCCATATTGCACAGTTACAAATGCAAGCACCGATCGCCATATCTCTACCTATTGTCTATGGTCTAATGTTTGCTGCCACAATAGCACTACTACTTGCAGCACTATTAACCAAACGCGCATTGGCGCATCCTGAACGTTGGGGAGCACGCTAATGTCCGCACCATTAAATAATACACACTCAAAAGCTAAAGCAACTACAACTTCGGCTTCACAAAGTTTTTGGGCCAGCTTCATTCAAACTTTTAAAGACGTCTTTGGCGATAAAGGTGTACTTTTGATGTTGATTATCGCACCTATTATTTATGGGTTTTTCTATCCTTGGCCTTACTCATCTGAGGTGGTCGATCATGTGCCCGTAGGTATCATCGATCATGACAACAGTAACTTATCACGTACTCTCGTGCGTTATACGAGCGCCAGTCCATACCTAGACACTGAGTTGTTTATCAATGAGCAGGCTGCTAAAGAAGCTATATGGTCAGATCAAATTGCAGGCTATATGGTGATCCCAACTGGTCTAGAAGAGCAAGTTCAGTCCGGAGAGCAAGCGCACGTCAGCGTACTGGGTAATGGCGGTTATTTTATTTTAAATAAAAACGTCCAATTGGGGTTCTCTCAAGCAGTGGGCACAGTATCTGCTGGTATCAAAGTCAAGAAAAGCATTGCACAAGGTGCCTATGCACCCACCGCTGCACAGAACACGCAAGCTGTGCCACTACGAATTATGCCACTGTATAACCAAACCGAGGGCTATGGCGCTTACGTTGTACCAGCCGTTTCTGTCATTATCTTACAGCAGACACTTTTGATGGCGACAGCGATGCTAATTGGCACATGGTATGAGCAGCGCCGTCACAGTACGAGTATACGTGGCTGGCTAGGACGTATCGGGGCCTTAAGCTCACTTAGCTTTATCATTGGCTGCTTTTATTATGGATGGGCGTTTGAGCTACATCATTATCCACGCGGACAAAATATGCTGGGTACGCTGCTGTTTTTGGCACTGTTCTGTCCGACAGTCGCAACGCTCGGCTGCGTGCTCGGATTATGGTTCAGGCAGCGTGAGCGCAGTATGCAGATATTAATCTTTATATCCCTACCGATATTTTTCCTAAGCGGCTATCCTTGGCCAGCAGACCAGCTACCTCAAATACTACAAGTGATACGTTGGCTGGTTCCGACTACGCCTGCCATTAATACCTCTGTGCAGCTCAACCAAATGGGTGCCAGTGTCTCTCAAGTCGCCATAGGGTTTTACGCATTGGCTGGTTTATGGTTGCTTTACTTCGCTTTATTGCTGCTCTTACGCAAGCGGATTCCGCAAAGAAGAGCCTACTTATAAACTTTGAAATTCACTAACTCTATGAGCATTAAAAAAGCGCCTACTATTTTTAGTAAGCGCTTTTTCATTTATATTGTTTTAGCTTTTAACACTTAAAACACTCGGTTCAAGCCATTCAATGCTGCCACACGATACGCTTCTGCCATCGTTGGATAGTTAAAGGTAGTGTTCACAAAGTACTCAAGCGTATTATTGCTCTTACACTTCATCACAGCTTGTCCGATATGGATAATCTCTGACGCGTGGTTACCGTAGCAATGGATACCTAGAATTTCTAGCGTATCACGATGGAACAATATCTTTAGTACGCCCGAGCGTTCACCAATGATTTGGGCACGTGCTAGATGTTTAAAGAATGCCTGACCCACTTCGTACGGGACTTTTTCATCTGTGAGCTCTTGCTCTGTCTTACCGATACAAGAGATTTCAGGAATTGTATAGATACCCGTCGGTACACTAGATACTGGCTCAGCATCGCTATCACCGACCATAAAGGCAGCAGCACAGCGCCCTTGGTCATAGGCGGCAGAAGCTAATGAGGGCCAACCGATTACGTCACCGGCAGCATAGATATTTTCGACGTCCGTACAGTAAGTATCATCTACTTTTAACTGGCCACGACTATTTGCTTTTAGCCCAATAGCTTCTAAGTTTAAGCCTTCAGTGTTACCTGAGCGTCCATTTGACCAAAGAATAGCATCAGATTTGATGCGCTTGCCACTCTTTAAATGCAAGACCACATAATCGTCATGAGTCTCAAGGTGGTCAATCTCTTCGTTACTACGGATAAGCACACCGAACTGTCTGAAGTCATGCGCGATGGCATCACTGATTTCGCTGTCTAAGTAGTTAAGCAACTGATTTTGGTTGTTGATTAAATCAACCTTGTAACCAAGACCAGTAAAGATAGAGGCATACTCACACCCAATCACCCCTGCACCATAAATGATGATTTTTTTGACCACATAATCCATTTGCAAGATTTTGTCAGAGTCAAAAACGCGTGGATGATCAAAATCTAAAATCTCAGGGCGATAAGGACGACTACCAACAGTGATGATGGCCTTATTGAAAGTGATGGTTTCATAAACATTTTCATCGACTTCAATACGCAGCGTGTGTGCGTCAACGAAACTTGCCCAACCTTGAATAACTTCGATACGATTGCGCTCATAAAAACGCGTGTGCGTACCGACTTGACGACGGATAACTTGACGCGCCTTGGCCAGTACTTCATTTAGCGGTACTTGCTTATATTCCATTGCTTTAGTAAACATTGGATCGCGGCGAAAGTTAATCAGGTTAAAGACAGATTGGCGCAGTGCCTTACTTGGAATCGTACCGACGTGAGTAGAGTTACCACCCACTTGATCACGAGGATCGACGACCACCACTCTTTTACCAGACTTGGTCAACTTCATAGCAGCGGCTTCACCAGCAGGGCCCGCTCCTAAGACAACTGCATCGTACTCATACTCATGATCGTCACTTTTTACACGGCGAGAGTCTTTGGTAAAGCCAGACTTAACATCGATTCGTGTGTCATCGAGTGGATTCACCAGATCAGGATGATGCATGACATCATCAGTCACTTGCTCATGAGTCTGCTCTATCTTTTCTTTTTTATTCTTACCTTCGGTATGTTCAGGGCTTGGCACGTGTCCGCTAGATTTGTTTGATACTTCGGTATGAATATCTTTACCAGTATCATTGGTCTCGTCGCTTGCACTTTTACTTACCATGATGTCCTCTTTATATTTATTTATTGAGTAGATGTTTGAGATGTAAATGAATCAATATGTAGATGAGTTGGTATCATGTAGATGAACGAATATCACCCTACTAAGGCATACCTACCATACGTTGTGACAGTATGTTTTGCAATGTCCAGTACCCAGTAGCACTCTGCTGGCCTTCGTCGATCTGTGGGCGAACACTAATGATGTACTCAGTACCAAGGGCTGGTTTGAAATCATCGATCCAATCATAAGGAATCTGGAATACGCTACCGTCCTTAGACTTCGCAAGCAGGCACTGCATTGGCAATTCTGAAGCACAGGCCACACGGTTTGGCATGATTGTCAACGTCTGTGCCTCTCCCAATACGATGCTTGGAATATAGCGTGGTTCAGGTACAGGCTCCTTTGTAAATAGCGATGTTTGACAAGCACTCAATAAGGTCGCTGCGCTGAGCAAACCTGCCATCAACAACGACGGCTTTATAGATTGATAGGCTGAAATCATAGTATTCTCTATATGATAATTATCTAGGATGAAGTGAAGTATATTTATTAATGTTTTTTACGAATTCATTGCAGCTGTTTGAACACTTATTACTTATTCATGCGACTTCTCAAAACTGTTTGAACCATTTTTTGAGCTGACACTTATCAACCAATACGACGTTTGAGACCTGTCATCTGCAAGATACGTGTGGCAATCTCTTCAACAGACATCTCAGACACATCCAAGCTTGGAATACCATGCGTGATATAAATACCTTGAATCGCACGCTGCTCTTGCTGACATTGCTGATAGCTAGAATAACGACTGCCTGCACGGCGCTCTTGACGAATTTTTACCAAGCGATCAGTATCAATAAGCAAACCAAATAACTTGTCTTTGTGCTCACGTAACGCTTTCGGTAACTGATTGTCGTATAAATCGTCTTCGGTCAAAGGATAGTTAGCCGCTCGAATACCGAACTGTAGTGCTAAATACAGTGAAGTCGGCGTCTTACCAGAGCGCGAGACACCTACCAAAATAATATCAGCTGCGTTGTAGTGGCGAGTACGCGCGCCATCATCATTGTCCAAAGCAAAATGCACTGCATCAATACGTTCTTTATAGGTTTCAGAGTCTACATCGTCATGTGCATGCCCCGAATGACCATCTGGCTCCACACCAGTCTCTTCTGCAACACGTCCTATTAGTCCCTCATACATGTCCAAGTTACAGCTTTGGGCTGAGTTGATTCTTTCACGAATTTCAGGATTGACGATCGTATCAAACACTAGTGGCAACGATCCGTCTCGTTGATAGGCCATGTTGATTTGTTCAACCGCATCTTCGGCGCGCTCCAAGCTGTCTACATAAGGTAACACTCTAGTCTCAAAAGGCACTGAAGCAAACTGACTCAAGATCGCACGCCCCAATGTCTCAGCCGTAATCGCTGTACCATCTGAGATAAAAAATGCTGTTCTAATGGCGTGAGAACTGTCTAAGTTGAGCGCATCACGATTTTGGATAGTGGACTTAACTTGTTCAGATGGATTGCTTGAATACATATCGTTGACACCTCGGTTGAAAACTCAATAGTGACCTTTATTTAGTTTTTGGTATAGCTCTTATTTGGTATAAATCTTAGTAATAACTCAGACTTATTAGGCGATTATCAGTTATTGACTATTAGTAGCATTGCTTTAGCTATTAAAATCACGATTTTTACTTGGCTTTTTATAGTTGCTTTTATCACTAACTTTTATAGTTACTTTCTTAAAACGCGTTTTTATCAGTACCTATATTGCACATTTATCATGTAGTGTGCACCAACTATCTATGCGCTACATTATACGCATATTAGCTTCTTAATAGAAATCAATGTTACAGGCTTACACTTAGAACTAACATTGTTTTTCATCTTATCGCTATAGTGAATTCATTTCTTATTGAGGAGATTTTTTATCATATATCCTATACAAGAACATGAGATAAGAATAATAGAAACATAAGTTATGGAAATACTCTAACCATAACCTATCTAAATATGCTTATTTCAGGTAGTAGTTGGCTCTTCTTAACCTGTATTACCCTTCCTAATATTGATATTTTTAATCTACGTAAATACGAAAATTAAGAGCGCTAGCTATAATTTATGTAGCAAACCCCACAATTTGTATATTTTTAACAAGTTTTTTGGTGAAAACCCTCGAAATTCTCCTAATATGGCGGTATAATTCACCGTTATAATCTTTACTAAATAACCTTATTTTCTGGAGTTATCATGGCAGCGCAATCTACAGCACTTGTAATCAATCTTGATCAGCTAGGAAAAGACGACATCGAAATGGTTGGTGGTAAGAACGCTTCGCTTGGCGAAATGATCAGCCATTTATCTGATTTAGGCGTTAGTGTTCCGGGCGGCTTTGCCACCACTTCAAATGCATTTAACCGTTTTTTAACTGAAACGGGCTTGCTTGAAAAAATCAACAGCGAGCTAAAAACACTAGACGTAAACGATGTTAATAAGCTTGCGGCTACTGGTAAAAAGATTCGTACTTGGATTATCGAACAAGAACTGCCAAAAGATCTTGAGCAAGAAGTACGTCAATCATTTGAAACCATGAGCGGCGGCGAAGACATCGCTGTTGCTGTCCGTTCTTCTGCCACTGCTGAAGATTTGCCAGATGCTTCATTTGCTGGTCAACAAGAAACCTTCTTGAACATTCGCGGTATCGATAACGTCCTAATTGCTATTAAAGAAGTATTTGCCTCTTTATATAATGACCGTGCTATCTCTTACCGTGTTCATAAAGGTTTTGAGCATGAAGGCGTTGCATTGTCTGCTGCTGTACAGCGCATGGTACGTTCAGAGACTGGCGCTGCTGGTGTTATGTTCACGCTAGATACTGAAAGTGGTTTTGATCAAGTGGTATTCATCACGTCAAGCTACGGCCTAGGTGAAATGGTTGTACAGGGTGCGGTTAACCCAGATGAGTTCTACATCTCTAAGAAATTGCTAGCCAATGGTAAGCCGTCGGTGATCCGTCGTAACCTAGGTAGCAAGCATAAGAAAATGGTTTATGGTGATGAAGGTAGCACTGCAAAATCAGTTAAAACCGTTGATGTTGAAAAACAAGATCGTATGCAGTTCTCTTTATCTACTGAAGAGCTAACTTCACTTGCCAAGCAAGCGGTAACGATCGAACAACATTATGGCCACGCGATGGATATCGAATGGGCAAAAGACGGCGATAGCGGTGAAATCTTTATCGTTCAAGCGCGTCCTGAGACTGTTAAGAGCCGCCAAGACAGCAACGTCATGGAACGTTATGTCATCGACACGACTGGCGCCAAAGTATTGTGCGAAGGTCGCTCAATCGGTCAACGTATCGGTGCAGGTAAAGTGCGTATCGTTAGCAACCTAAACGAAATGGACAAAGTAGAAGAAGGCGATATCCTCGTATCAGACATGACTGATCCGGATTGGGAACCAGTGATGAAGCGCGCTTCTGCTATCATTACCAACCGTGGTGGTCGTACCTGTCACGCTGCTATTATCGCGCGTGAGCTAGGTGTGCCCGCCATCGTTGGTTGTGGTAACGCCACTGAGCTATTGACTGATGGTCAAGATGTCACTGCTTCTTGTGCTGAAGGTGATACTGGTTTCATTTATGAGAGTCAGATTGATTTTGAAGTACAAACCAACTCTGTTGAATCTATGCCAGAGCTAGCATTCAAAGTTATGATGAACGTTGGTAACCCAGATCGCGCATTCTCATTCACCCAAATGCCAAACGAAGGTATCGGTCTTGCGCGTCTAGAATTCATCATCAACCGTATGATTGGTGTGCATCCAAAAGCCTTGCTAAACATGAACAGCTTGCCACGTGAAATCTCACAAGCAATCCAAGAGCGTATCGCAGGCTATGCTTCACCTGTCGACTTCTATGTTGATAAATTGGTTGAAGGTATCTCAACACTAGCAGTTGCCTTTATGGATCAGCCAGTTATCGTTCGCATGTCAGATTTCAAATCAAACGAATACGCTAACCTGCTTGGTGGTAAGTTATATGAGCCATCAGAAGAGAACCCAATGCTTGGTTTCCGTGGTGCCAGTCGTTATGTATCTGATAACTTCCGTGACTGTTTTGAACTTGAGTGTAAAGCACTGAAACGTGTCCGTGATGAGATGGGGCTGACCAACGTTGAGATTATGATTCCGTTTGTCCGTACCACTGACGAAGCGGCGCAAGTAATCGAGTTACTTGAGAAAAACGGCCTAAAACGCGGTGAGAATGGTTTACGTATCATCATGATGTGTGAGCTACCAACCAATGCTCTATTGGCAGATGAGTTCCTAGAATACTTCGATGGTTTCTCAATCGGTTCTAACGATTTGACTCAGCTAACCCTTGGTCTAGACCGTGATTCAGGTATCGTTTCACATCTATTTGATGAGCGTGACCCTGCGGTTAAGAAGCTGTTGACTATGGCAATTGAAGCTTGCCGTAAGCAAAACAAATATGTTGGTATCTGTGGTCAAGGTCCATCAGACCATCCAGATCTAGCATTCTGGCTCATGGAGCAAGGTATCAGCTCAGTATCATTGAACCCTGACTCAGTGCTAGATACTTGGTTTTTCTTAGCTGGTGAAGAAGCAAAATAAACCGCTACGGTCATTCACACAGTCATTAAAGATAACACTATTAGGGTCTATTTGATTTTTTCAAATAGACCCTAATATAATGTCCTAAGACATGACTAACTATGCAGGCAATTATGCAGATTTTCCTTGCTCGAAATAACGTACAAGCTGGTCCATACGATTTGGAACAGTTGAACATCATGCTCGCCTCTGGTGAAGTACTGCTGGATGACTTAATGTGGCATGAAGGCTTAGATCAATGGCAGCGCGTAGGTGTTCTCACCAACAACCAAACGGTTTATCGACCTACTAGCATTAATAGCCCTCAGGTCAATGACTCTATTATTAATAACGTTACTGTCTTTCCTGAAGATACTAATACTGAAGAACACAAGTCTGTATCGTTAGATAGACTATATGGCAAGCCTGAACGTCCTAAAGACACTGGTAAAGATGCGAATATGACAACCAACCGTCATCACACACCGCATCATAATGTCTCACTAAATAAGTCTACTCTTAAAAAGACTGCGGCAGACAATGGTACAGTCATTGGAGATGTGGTACTTGCACCGATCATGTCACGTATCTTGGCGACTGCACTCAATGGCTTGCTTTATGTATTGGCTATATTACCGTTAGTGATGGCATTGACCAAAATGGATGTGGATTATACCAAGTTCCAAAATATCCAAGATATGGACGCGGCTTACCAATATTCAATGACGCTAATGGAAAGCCTTCCTAGTAGCACGTTAATGATGTCACAAGTGATGGTTTTTGGTCTATTCGCTTTGCAATTGATATTTATTGCCATGCGCGGTCAATCACTAGGCAAACTAATCACTGGTATTCGTGTTGTGGATCAAACCACACATCGTCTACCCTCGTTTATCAAGCTTATCGGTACACGTACGCTACTATTATTTATTATTTATAACTTACTGTTTTCATTTACTAGCTTTTTAGGCTTTGTGATTATTGCCATTCATTATTACATGGCGTCCAAAAGCCCAGAAAACATTGGTTGGCATGACAAACTTGCCAAAACCTTAGTGGTCAAAGCAGACAGTGGTCAATTAGTAAAAAAATCAAAGCCTGAATAATAGTATTTTTATTTGGTTATTTGCTACATACATAGCTGGTGATACTCAAAAAAGCTGCGTATTATCGCGGCTTTTTTATTTATTAAAGACTGTTTATCCTTCTTTTATATTTTATTAACAGCGGCACAGTGATTAACCTTTGTGTTAGTTGCTGAGTACTGTTATAATACGGCGCTTTATAAACTAAGCTTATTCCTGATTAATTTAATCGGAATTGAGCTTACCTTATAAATCTCCTTGCTATTAACATAGGGTTAATAGCTACTAATCCGTAAGGAGTCATAATGCGACATTACGAACTGGTGTTACTTGTACACCCAGACCAAAGCGACCAAGTGGTCGGCATGGTTGAGCGCTACATCAAGTTAGTTCAAGACAACAACGGTGTTATCCATCGTTTAGAAGATTGGGGCCGTCGTCAACTGGCTTATCCAATCAACAAGATTCACAAAGCTCATTACGTTCTTTTCAACATTGAAACTGACGGTGAAACTTTGGCTGAACTTGAAGAATTATTCCGCTATAACGACGCGATCATTCGTAGTCTAGTTATGCGCCGTGACGAAGCTGTCACTGAAGAGTCGCAGTTAGCCAAGAATGCCGATGAAAAACGCGCACGCAAAGCAACTACTCGTCGTCCAGACAATCGTGAAAACGGTAGTGACGACAACGACAACAGTGAAGACTAATTAAAGGAGAATACTCATGGCACGTTTCTATCGCCGTCGCAAATTCTGCCGTTTCACTGCTGAAGGCATCACTCACATCGATTATAAAGATGTTGAATTGCTAAAACAGTACATCAGTGATAATGGTAAAATCGTACCAAGCCGCATTACCGGTACGTCTACTAAATATCAGCGTCAACTAGCTACTGCTATCAAGCAAGCTCGTTATTTATCGCTACTTCCGTATACTGACAACCATCAGTAATTTAACCGTTAACTAGGAATGACTCATGCAAATTATTTTGTTACAGCGTATCGTCAACCTTGGTAAACTCGGTGAAACTGTCGATGTAAAACCAGGTTACGGACGTAACTTTCTTATCCCTCAGGGCAAAGCTCTACCTGCTACTAAAGCTAACATTGAAAAGTTCGAAGCACGTCGTGCTGAACTTGAAGCTGAAGAAGCAAAAGAGATCGCTGTTGCTCAAGAGCGTGCTGATGCACTAACTGACGTTAATGTTATCATGCGTGCTAAATCAGGTGACGAAGGCAAGCTATTCGGTTCTATCGGTACTCGCGATATCGCTGAAGCATTGACTAACTCAGGTCTAGAAGTAGACCGTGCTGAAATCAAACTACCTGAAGGCACTCTACGTCAAGTTGGCGAATACAATGTTGATATTCAGCTACACCATGACGTTACTGCTAGCATCTTAGTTACTATTCTTTCTGAAGATGGTAACAACGAAGATTCAACTGATGAAGAAGCTGCTGACGAAGACTATTCTGAAGAGTAATCTTTTATATAGTTAGACTCAGTCTATAAAAAGCCAGCAACCTTAGGTTGCTGGCTTTTTTATGTGCGTTATTTTTGAAATTGAGATTTCTATATTTAGACGATTTATATTGCTAACTTATACAGTTTTGTCTCTTCGAATGAAGGTTTTCTATATTACTAAATAGCTTAGAATTATTAGAAAACCTGTTGCTGTAATAGCGATGTTGCTACGCAATACTTTAGTAACTAAATGAAACAACTGCCGTAAAATTGCTATACCTAACAATAAGATGCTGTCTATATAATCATCATTATTACCATTAGCAGAAATTAGTAATCTACTGCTATCTAATATAATGATTGGGCGCAAGAATATGAAAGAAAATAATAATATCCACACCGATGACAAACTTATCTGTATCCAAGGTAATTCATATTACTCTGAGGGTGAGGTGTATACAGTTGGTAGAATAGTTAATGACAAATACTTTCAGCTACTGACTAGTGGCAACGATGACCATTGGTATGCCACCTCGGATGAGCAAGGTATTTACGTCAGTTTTGATACTTCAACAGCCACAAATAATAAAGCTTTCTTTGATAAGATTGCCTAGCTGTAGGCTATAGCATGTCTTCAATTTGAACAGATAAACACTACCTTTTATAAGAACTGGTTATCATAGATAGCCAGTTTTTTTAGTTAAGTACACTCTTAGTTGCGAGTTATACAAGTATTCCCACATACATTTTGACGTCTTCTTACCATTAAAAGTTCTTGATGTTTCTCAATAGCACCAACTATTTAACGAATCTATTTCCTAGCAGCATATATTTATTATAGAATATGTCCCTTTAAAATTTCATATCGTTACTGATGCAGACGGTTGGTTTGATATCGTTTGAGTTTAGATATGGCAGAGCGCTTAAAAGCACTACAATTAGTAGACTTAACGAGCTAGATACCATATTTAATCTCGATACAACTAACTACATTGGCATTGGTAATCAATTAAGATATAAACCATATTGAGACAGTGATGATTGTATTTTGGCTTGTGCTGACCATTCTTTTTATTATTTTCGCTACCGCAAAATTAAAGTGGCATCCTTTTCTAGTGTTGATTTTGTCCGCTTTCTTGGTCGCACTATTTTATCAAGTACCACTTAACACTGTCGCAAAAACGATCTCTGATGGGTTCGGTGGTATTTTAGGCTATATCGGTCTTGTTATTGTATTTGGTACCATTATTGGCTTAATCCTCGAAAAAACTGGAGCTGCTATCGTGATGGCAGAGTCAGTTATCAAAGTATTGGGGCCACGTTTTCCTACTTTGACCATGTCTATCGTCGGTGCAGTTGTTTCTATACCTGTGTTTTGTGACTCTGGTTATATTATCTTAAACTCTCTAAAAGAGTCTTTAGCTGAGCGCCTACATGTATCAAGTGTAGCGATGAGTATTGCCTTGGCTACTGGTCTATATGCTACTCATACCTTTGTTCCACCTACTCCAGGCCCAATCGCGGCGGCCGGTAACTTAGGTCTAGAATCAAACTTAGGTTTGGTCATCATGGTCGGTGTGGTCGTAACTGCCGTTGCTGTACTGGCTGGCTGGTGGTGGTCTAATCGCTTTCTTAACGCTACTCCTGAAAATATCAATGCGGCAGACGCTCCAGCAGCAATGCCTGAAGGAATGAAGACACGTGATGATTACAGCCACTTGCCTTCAACGACAATGGCGTTCTTACCAATTATCGTTCCTATCATATTAATCTGCCTGTCCTCGGTTGCTAATTTTCCAAGCGCACCATTTGGCAATAACATGGTAGCGGAAATTCTGATATTCATTGGTAACCCATTGACTGCATTACTTATCGGTTTGTTCTTATCGTTCTTCTTAATTAAATCAAGCCAAAAAACGCAAGAAATCAGCGACAGCATCTCGCAAGGTTTGGTAGTAGCTGCCCCTATTCTACTGATCACTGGTGCTGGTGGCGCATTTGGTGCCATGCTGAAAGTTACACCGATTGGCGATTATCTAGGTTCGACGCTATCTGCTTTAGGTTTAGGTATCTTCATGCCATTTATCGTCTCTGCTGCGCTAAAAACCGCACAAGGCTCAACCACCGTCGCATTGGTTACTACCTCTGCTATGGTTGCTCCTTTATTAAATCAAATCGGTTTGGACAGCGAACTTGGACGCGTGTTCTGCGTGATGGCAATTGGTGCGGGCGCTATGACCATCTCACACGCCAATGACAGCTTCTTTTGGATTGTAAGCCAGTTTAGTCGTATGAGCGTCGCACAGGCCTACAAAGCGCATTCCATGGCCACTGGTATCCAAGGTGTGACTAGCATCGTATTTATCTGGTTGCTAACACTAGTATTTATCTAGTTCGTGGAATTAGGTGTTTCTACATACGTTTATTTGATTATTACTAAGTAAACGTTTTAAAACATGACACTATCGCAATGATCGTGTCATTGGATATTCAAAGAGAGCCGTATGAAAATTTTGATCGCCCCTGATTCGTTTAAAGAAAGTTTAGAAGCCTTGGATGTGTGCCATGCCATTCAGTCTGGTGTTCGCCAAGTGTTTCCAGACGCTGACTATAAGCTGTTGCCTATGGCGGATGGTGGTGAAGGCACATCAGCAGTATTGTCTTATGTATTGGGCGGGCGATGGAAAGAAGTCAGAGTACAGGACCCATTGATGAGACCGATTACGGCAAAGTATCTTTTATTGCCCGATGCAACTGCCGTTATCGAAGTGGCTCAAGCCTGCGGATTACACCTACTAACAGCCGATGAGCGTAATCCTGTGATTGCGAGCAGTTATGGGGTTGGGGAACTGATCAAAGATGCATTAGAAGAAGGTGCTAAGCGTATCGTTATTGGTCTAGGTGGTAGCGCGACCAATGACGCAGGTCTTGGTATGCTAATGGCGCTAGGCGTAACATTTCATGATATCAATGACAGCTTGCTTACTCATGGTGGCGGGGCACTTGCCAGCCTACACAAGCTCGATAATACAAACCTTCACGCAAAGATATCAGACACAGTATTTGAAGTTGCTTGTGATGTGACCAATCCATTATGCGGTCTACTAGGTGCCAGTGCAGTGTTTGGTCCACAAAAAGGCGCTTGTCCAGAGCAAGTCAATACTTTGGACAAGGCACTCAGTCACTTCGCTACCATTTGTGGACAGCATGGCTACGAGGATTGTCAACACGTTGAAGGCGCTGGCGCAGCTGGCGGTCTTGGCTATGCGATGATGACGTTCTTTCAAGCTCAGCTAAAGTCAGGCTTTGATACTGTTGCCGAAGTGGCTCACCTGTCGCAACATATCGCAGAAGCTGATCTTGTCATCACTGGCGAAGGTAAGCTCGATGCGCAAACAGCAATGGGTAAAGTGGCAGGTGGCATCAGCCAAATTGCTAAGGCTAGCCGTACCCCTGTGATCGCTATCTGCGGCAGTGTAGATGGTCTAAAACCTGCTCAAACCAGTCAGTTCGATGTGGTTATGCCGAGTATCCAAAAAGTAGACACGATCGATAATGTGTTAGGCTCTGCTTATAACAATATTGAAACGACTGCTGCTAATATCGCTGCAAGTATCAAACTTGGGCAGACTTTAAAATAGACACAAGCTTCCATAATCGCAATCTATCAATAAGTACCTTCTGTTAAATGCATAGCTATTGAACCTTTTATTAATCTTTTGTTAGCTGTGCATTTATCACACTCAATATATCTATAGCCATCTTTTTACTTCATCAATGACCGTATGCATTCTATTAGAGAGCGCCTGCTGTCGTCTGACCGCCAGATATAGCGTCTCGTTAACGGCAACTGGTAGATAATGACTATTAATAAGCTCAGGCTTCGGATAAGCAGCCACTGCATGTGCTGGCAAAACAGTAAAGCCTATTCCTCTACTAACAGGCTCTAAGATTAATCCTATCTGATTAGAAAAGCCTTTTTTCTCAAAATCATTGATATGCTGGAATTGCTCGTAATTGGCAGTCAGCAACATGCCTGCATGATGGGCGCCATCTGGATGATCAATAAACCCAAGTTCAATAAGCTGCTCCCAGCTCGGCTCTACGGTAGATGCAGGTGTTACTAGCATCAACGATTCTTGTGCCACAGGCTTGCAGCTAACCGATTCGTCATCTGAGATATCTGTCATAAAACCAATATCAATCTCGTGATTTGCCAGTGCGCGCTCAATATCAGAATTGGGTGCAAAGCGATAATCAATCACGAGCTTTGGATGCTGCTGCTGTAATGTCAAAAGCTGCGGATACAGCTTGAGTCCCACACTACCCGGTGACATCAATCGTACCAGCCCTTCGTAAGGCGGATCATCACCGATTCGCTGTTCTAGATTTGATAATCGCTGTAATATCTCGCCCGCTTCACTATACAACTGCTCACCTGCATCGGTTAATGAAAACTGCTTACCTTTTCGAATAAGCAAATCAACACCCAATTGGTTCTCTAGCTTACTGATATGTTGACTGACACCTGATTGTGTCATGTGTAAGCGCTCAGCCGTACGTGTGAAATGTCCGATATCAACCAGCGTGCAGAAGGTACGTAGCCATATGATATTCATCATTACATTTCATACTTATCTTTATAATAAATGATAATTTTACGTAATTAATCTCTGTTTGTATACTGGCTTCACATTAAACAAAGCCTATATCAAACAGGAGTATTACAAATGAATAATGTTTATCCAAGAAGCTTTTCGCACATCGGTCTTTCAGTCCCTGACTTAGATGCCGCCGTAAAGTTTTATACAGAAGTGATGGGTTGGTACACCATCATGGAGCCTACTGAGATTGTCGAAGATGACAGCCCGATTGGTGAGATGTGTACTGAAGTATTTGGTGCTGGTTGGGGCAGCTTCCGTATCGCTCATCTATCGACTGGTGACCGTATTGGTGTTGAGATATTTGAATTTAAAAATCAAGAAGACCCTGAAAACAACTTTGAATACTGGAAAACAGGTATCTTTCATTTCTGTGTTCAAGACCCCAATGTTGAAGAATTGGCTGAACGTATGGTTGCTGCAGGTGGTAAAAAACGTATGGAAAAACCACGCTACTACTACCCTGGCGAGAAACCTTACCGTATGATTTATATGGAAGATCCATTTGGCAACATCGTCGAGATATACAGCCATAGCTATGAGCTTATCTATAGCGAAGGCGCGTACTAAGTTTGATATAGCGTAAACTTAGTATAGACTCCGCTTATATCTGATTGAAAAACCAATAGCGTACTCATCACCTGAGTGCGCTATTTTTATTTTTGATCTTTATATATTAGTCAGCTTTTGTATAGAGTATAAGCCATGCTACTATCTGAATAGCTATAGATAGCATTTGCTAAACCAAATAACCATTATCAAGGATGATAAATGACACAATCTGACGTTACCCTAGACCTAGACAACCTTCTCGTTATTAGAGAAGACAATAAAGAGAGCGGCGTAGTCACGCTCACCTTAAACCAACCCAAGCAGTTTAATACGCTGTCTGTTGAAGTGCTGTCTGCCATACAGACGGAGCTGGACCAAATCGCTCAGGACGATAAGATCAGAGTGGTCGTGATTCAAGCGACGGGTAAGGCGTTCTGTGCTGGTCACAATCTAAAGCAGATGCGCGGGTGCTCAGATGAGGCATTCCACCGTGCTCTATTCCAGCAATGTAGCAAAATGATGCTTACCATCAACTCTATGCCTCAAGTCGTCATTGCAAAAGTACAAGGCATTGCCACCGCTGCAGGATGTCAGCTAGTTGCCGCTTGTGATTTGGCTGTTGCCGCTGATAATGCGAAGTTTGCCACCTCCGGGATAAACGTTGGGCTTTTCTGCTCTACGCCTGCGGTAGCCGTCAGTCGCAACCTACCTCGCAAACAAGCATTTGAGATGCTCATCACAGGTGAATTTATCGATGCGCACACTGCCCTGCAATATGGATTGATCAATCGAGTCGCACCGGTAGAGCAATTAGATCAAGCATTGCAGTCATTGATAACGGCGATTACTGCCAAGTCTTCGATAGCGGTAAGGACTGGCAAAGATATGTTTTATAAGCAGCTAAGTATGAATGTCGCAGACGCTTATGACTACGCTAGCAAAGTAATGACCTGTAATATGATGGCAGACGATGTGAGTGAAGGCATCGATGCTTTTATTGATAAACGCCAAGCGGTATGGAAAGGATGCTAATAGCTATATGATTAACTTTATCAGTAGCTGTATGAATAATTACGCTAGCTTATAGCCACGCATAAAAAAGGCCATAATATTGCTATCATGGCCTTTTTTTACTGGTGCTATTATCAACTACGAGCTCTTTACTCAGCAGCAATGGCGATCATCTCAACCAATAACTCAGGACGTGCTAGCGCTGATTCGCCGCAAGCACGTGCTGGTGGCTCAATACCTTCAAACCATTTGTCATAGACTTCATTCATAGCAGCAAAGTCTGCCATATCTTTGATCCAAACCGTTACTGATAGTAGTTTTGATTTGTCACTACCCACTTCTTCTAACAACGTTTGAATTTTTTCTAAGCAAGTCAACGTTTGCGCTTTGATATCGTCTTCTGCATTACCTACCTGACCGCATAAATATACGGTTTGGTTATGAACGACGATTCTGCTCATACGCGGGGTGCTGTGTAGCTTCTTTATCATGTTGTATACCTTCAATCTATTGATTTAAATCTGCGATAACTCTATCAAACACGCTCTTATTTCGAAAAACGCTGAGCACTAAATGGTGCAAGGTCTACCAATAATGGCTTTTCATGAATCATTTCTTCAACCAAACGACCTGTCATAGGCCCTAAGGTAAAGCCTTGATGACTATGACCAAAGGCGAACCATAACTGGTCATGCTTGTCTGCAGGACCAATAACTGGTTTCATATCAGGCATACAAGGACGTGATCCTGCCCATGCTTCACTCTCAACCGCATCTTCTAATGGTAAGATTTTACGAGCAAGCTTCAATACGGTTTGTAACTGACCAAAGTTCTTTGGCGCATTCATGGTGGTCATCTCAGCACCGGTCGTGATACGGATACCCTGCTGCATCGGACCCATCACAAAGCCTTTATCCATATCAAACATACTGTGATTGATGGTATTTTTTTCTGTCACTTTGAAATGCTGATGGTAACCACGCATTGGGAATAATGGCAAGTTGTAGCCAAGTGGCTTGATCAAGTCATTTGACCATGGGCCTGCTGCGATAACCAATTTATCACTATAATAAGTATCATTATCAGTGATAATTTTCCAACCTTCACCATCTTTTACGATTTCTTTTACATCGCTTTCTTTGATCGTACCCTGCATATCTTGGAAGTTTTTCGCATAGGCTTTTACGAGCGAGCTTGGGTTTGATACTTGCCAAGAATTTTTCCAATGAATTGCACCAACGAAACCTTCAAAATTAGCACTAGGTTCCATTGCTTTTAATTCTTCAAGGTTTAGGACGTTATGCTCAACCCCTTGATTACGTGCATCAATGGCTGCTGCTTGCGCTTCTTTGAAGGTCTCTTCAGAGCGATGCAATTGCAACCAGCCATCGCGAGTAATTAACTCATCAGCACCAGATGCTTCAATCATCGTTTGATGTTCACTGGTACAATGCTCAATCAGCGTCTGCCACTCTGATTCGATCTTATTGACTGAAGCAGGTGTAGAGTATTTCCAGTATTGAAGTAGTGCTTGGTGATAACGCAAAATTGCCGGGATACGATAGCGAATATCGGTACCTTGGTTCGGCAATACTCTGATCATCTCAGTCAGCTGACGAGGAAAAGGATGTGTATGAATGGCTTCGCGCTGAATCAATCCTGCATTACCATATGAGGTCTCTGACCCTGGCAATTTTTTATCTAACAATAATACATTTGAGTTATTTTTTTGTAGATGCCACGCGATTGACGTGCCAACCATACCTGCACCGATAACGATAACTTCGTAGCGCATAACCTATCCTTTTCTTAGGGTGTTAATACAGAGTATCAAATATAAGGGTCTAACAGAATTAGGTGGTAATAGTAACGCATTAGGATAAATTTTAAACCCTTATCTGAGAAATATTTTTGCGTTACATACTTTTAGTTATGGGGTTTTTGATAAAGTATTTTCGATAGGAATAATACCAACCTTAAGCTATAACCTAGCAACGAATTTGATGAAAATAGCGTCAAATTATTCAATACTTTTGGTTATAAAACACTCAACTATCGGTAAGTTAACTTATCTATATTACTGAACAGTTTTATTAGTTTATGTTTAATAAATTAAACAATTAACGAAACATAGAGTACTACCACCACACTGGATCATCACTCTCCATACTAGGTCTTTTAACCGTCTCAACCGTCACCTCATTCGCAGATAGCTCAGCGATAAACCGTGACGGCTTGTCAAAATAACCTGAATAGCTAGAAAAGTAATCAGGTGCCGTAAGATACAGCTGAGACTTAGCACGACTACAGGCGACATAAAACAGCTTGCGCTCCTCTTCGAGCTCTTCAAAGTCATCCAACGAACGATGATGCGGCGTCATACCATCGACCAAAGCATTCACAAACACCACTGGCCACTCTAGTCCTTTGGCACTATGAATGGTCGAAATAGTGACTTTGTCCGTATCGTTTGCCTCGGGCTCACTGGTTGTCGCCACCGAATCATTGGGAGGATCGAGCGCAAGATTTTCTAAGAAGTCATCAAGACTACTGTATTGTGTTGCCAAATTTTTGAGTACACGAAAGTCTTCACTACGCTCACGCCAATTCTCTTCGATCGTTTTTAAGACAGGAATATAAAATGCTAAAATATGCTCAAGGATATTTTCAATGGATTCAGCCTGAGTAGCATTCGTAAGCGTATGATACAAAGCTTCAAGCTGCTCGCTTTTTTTGGCAAACTTTGCCGTAGTTAATGGCTCAAACGAATTATTGTCAGCATTAATTGCTTGGGTCAAACGGGTCGCGGTGACTGACCCTACTCCCTTAAACAAGGTCAAAATACGGTGCCATGCGATCGTGTCATTGGGGTTATAAAGTATCTTTACGAATGCCAAAACGTCTTTTATATGACGTCTTTCTATAAACTTGATACCACCCACGACGATAAATGGAATATGACGCTCCATAAATTCTAATTGAACATAATTGGACTGAAATGACGTTCGGCACAATACAGCAAAGTCGTCATAATCAAACTCTGATTTTAGCTTGATGATCTTATCAGCAATATATTTGGCCTCACGGGTCTCATCACGCAGGCGACTAAATACCGGCTTGAGTCCTGTTACTAATGCGTCAGAGTACAGCTGTTTTTGATAGCCTAGCGTTATTTGTGCTGACAAAGCATTGATATAGTCTAAAACGGCAGGCGTACTACGATAATTTTGCTCAAGCTTGATCAACTTGGCATCGGGGTAACTCTCACCAAACAACAAGATGTTTTCATAATTGGCACCGCGAAAGGCATAAATACTCTGATTGTCATCACCAACGACCATGAGCGATACCGACTCAGGCTCACAAATCAAATCTATCAGCTCTTTTTGTGGAATATTGGTGTCTTGATATTCATCGACCATCACGTAACGGTACTGACGTTGTAGCAGTTGTCGAAATTTATCATTGGTCTTTAAATGACGTACCACTTGGCTAATAATATCGTCAAAGTCATAAAGATGATTGGCCCGCTTATACTCATGAAAGTCAACCGCCAGCTGCTCAATGATAGGAATATGTACAGCGATATCAGGGTAACTGTTTTCTATCAAATCGCGGATATGAATGCGTCTATTTCTAGAGGTTGAAAAGATGTTTTGTAAGGTCTTTTTACGAGGAAACGCTTGGTTCTTGGTTTGGGTGGGATACTTCTTTTCTTTATGAATTAGATCAATCGCATCTTCACTATCACCCGTGTCTAAAATCGTAAATCGAGGATTGATACCAAGCAGCCCTGAATACTGGCGCAGCAGCATATTACAAAATGAATGAAAAGTGCCGCTAGCAATGTCGTTGAGCCACTTATCAGTTGGCAGCTTATCCTTGGCCAAATCCTCATCAGACAAACGGCTGGTCAATAGCGTCTTTGCACGACTTTTAATTTCATTGGCGGCTTTTCGGGTAAAGGTGAGTAGCAAGATATCTTTAGGCGACACCCCATTCTCTAACAGATAACTGGTTCGATAAGTGAGTGTTTTGGTTTTACCAGAACCTGCACCGGCGATGACCAATACCTTGCCTTCGATAGTCGTTGCAGCCATTAGCTGGTCTAGATTTAACTCACTGGCATAATCGACCTTTAACCCCGCACCACCATCCAATCTTTGACCTAATAACTTGATATTTGCCGCCTCAGCAGTATCAATCAGATTTGCTTCTAGCTTTTTGATTGCCTGCTCAAGCTGAGCCAGCTTAGGTTTCATTTCAAGAAAGTTCTGCGGATAACTATAGCGGCGTGTATTAAAAATTGTGGTCGTCATTATAGGGAGTGGCCTTTCGTTTATGTTAATCGCCTTTACAAAGGATGAACCTTTGACATTGCTCACAGATCAGTTGCTCATTTTATAGTACAGCTTACCATAATAGATAAAATGGCAAAATTACTAGCAATAACAGATGCTAAATATCAGTCTACAACGCAACAACCTCACCCCTATTCAGGTAAATTTGCTACAATGTGCCCAATTTTGATTTATCATTTAACCAATCTTTATACCAACTGATTTTATTACTATATTGAGAGAATGCTATGGGTTTTAATTGCGGCATCGTTGGCCTACCAAACGTGGGTAAATCCACCTTGTTTAACGCCTTGACCAAAGCGGGTATCGCCGCTGAAAACTTTCCGTTTTGTACCAAAGATCCCAACACGGGTATCGTGCCAGTACCAGATCCACGTCTAAAAAAACTAGCTGACATCGTCATCCCCGAACGTGTACTGCCAACGACCATGGAGTTTGTCGATATCGCAGGTTTGGTCGCAGGCGCATCAAAAGGCGAAGGTATGGGCAACCAGTTCCTAGCCAATATCCGTGAGACTGATGCGATTGCTCACGTCGTACGCTGTTTTGATGATGACAATGTGGTACACGTTGATGGACGCGTCAGCCCAATTGATGACATCGAAACCATCAATACCGAACTGGCATTGGCGGATTTAGAAGCTGTAGAACGTGCGGTATTTAACTTGACCAAAAAAGCCAAAGGCGGTGATAAAGACGCTGCAGCCATGCTAGATGTGTTCAAAAAAATTGAGCCATTATTAGCAGAAGGTAAGGCTGCTCGCGCCGCTGGCCTAGACGCTGATGAGAAAAAACTAATCAGAAGTTATGGCCTAATTACCCTAAAGCCAACCATGTATATCGCTAACGTCGCTGAAGATGGCTTTGAAAATAACCCATACCTTGATGCAGTGCGCGACTATGCCACTGGTGAAGACTCTATCGTCATCGCACTATGCAACCAAATCGAAGCTGAAATCGCTCAGCTTGATGAAGAAGACAAAAAAGACTTCTTAGCCGAAATGGACATGGACGAAGCAGGTCTAGATCAAGTCATTCGTGGTGGTTATGATTTGCTTGATATGCAGACTTACTTTACCGCTGGTGTCAAAGAAGTGCGTGCATGGACGGTAGCTGTTGGCGCTACAGCCCCGCAAGCTGCTGGTGTGATTCATACTGATTTTGAGCGCGGATTCATTCGTGCTGAGGTCATCGCTTATGATGACTTTATCGAATACAACGGTGAAAAAGGCGCAGCCGCCGCTGGCAAATCACGCCTAGAAGGTAAAACTTATATCGTGCAAGATGGCGACGTCATGCACTTTCGCTTTAACGTTTAATGTTTAAGCGGTAAAGCGGTAAAGCGGTAGAGCGTATTTATAAAAAACGAGCCGATGTTGGATATTCTCCAGCATCGGCTTTATTTTACCTATCTATTGTTATATTATAACATACCTTCATTTTCACTTATTCGAGAACTTATACCATGACTAACTCTCTCTCATTCTCTAAACTTGCAGGTGCTGCATTAATCGGAAGTATCATGACAGGCTCATTATTAGGCTGCCAGCCTAGTACAGATACAGCAGCATCTGAAGAAGTAACGGCCGAGCATGAAGGTCACGATCATAGCGAACATGAAGGACACGATCATAACGAACATGAAGGACATGATCATGACGAGCATGACGGACACGATCATAACGAACATGAAGGACATGATCATGACGAGCATGACGGACACGATCATGAGGGACATAATCATGCCAGTGCAGGCACGCCGTATACTTGTGAGCCAACTGCTACCATTGGTGCTTCTTACCATAACGACGATACACCACACACCGCAAACTTAATCATCGATGGTCTAGATTACGATTTGGTCGCTACCTCAGATAGCAACACTGATGCTAATACACAAGCATATGTAGGTGAGATTGGACTGGATTATACTCACGGTATCATATGGCAAGTAAATGGCGACACAGCAACATTGCGCAATAAAACACTAGACAATGATGTAGCGATTGAAGAGGAAGAGGTGTTATTTAACTGTCAGAAATCTTAATATAGTCAATTCAATATGATTCGGATACAAGCAAACCAAGTAAAAGCACTACAAGCAGTAGGCTAAGCGAAAATAACATCGTATCCACTTTATAGATGGTTGACTATAGCTGTACCAAGGGCGCTAATTTGCTATGCTAGAGGCTCCTTTGGTTTCGGATGTTTCAATATGCTAAGTACACCAATTTCTTTGTCATCTCCTACCACACAATGGTCGCACCTCCTCAACTCACAGCGTCTTGGTGCTACCAAAAAATTCAACGCCAATACCAGTACTCGCTCTCAGTTTCATAAAGACTATGACAGACTGGTATTTTCTCACTCTTTTCGGCAGCTCAATCAAAAAACCCAAGTCCACCCGCTGACCAATCAGCTCGGTATTCATACGCGCCTGACTCATTCGCTAGAAGTTTCTTCTATTGGACGCTCACTTGGAATGATGGCTGCCGAAAAAGTTCATGATGCGTTAGGTAGCGGCTTGCCAGTAGGAGTCTCACCAGCAGATGTTGGTGTCATTGTACAAGCAGCATGCCTTGCCCATGATATAGGCAATCCGCCCTTTGGCCACGCTGGAGAGTATGCGATTCGTGATTGGTTTAGGCAGCCCGACCCTCAAGCAATTCTAGAAAACTTAAGCAGCAACGAGCGACTGGACTTACTGGCATATGAAGGCAATGCTCAAGGATTTCGCTTATTAGCACGTAATGAACATCATCCTGACAAGGGTGGTATGCGGCTCACTTGTGCCACGTTAGGCGCTTTTATGAAATATCCATGGTTGGCGACTCACAGCAACGATATCAATGATAACCATCATAATGTGCAGAAATTTGGCTGCTTTTATAGCGAGGCTTCTCAGTTAGAAGAATTGGCGGCCTGTTTGAACTTACCACGCTCAGAGCAGCACGATGGTTTTGCGCGTCATCCATTGGCTTACTTGCTAGAAGCGGCAGATGATATCTGTTACGCACTAATCGATTTAGAAGATGGCATCAATCTGAATATGCTAACCTATAGTGAAGTAGCCACGATATTTTATGAGCTAATTGGTGAGCGCCCGAGTAGCGTAAACTTGCCAGCGCATATGTCTGTTAGACAGAGTCTCGCTTCTCTTCGGGCACGAGCTATGATGCGTTTGGTCAATACTGTCACCGATGCTTTTGTCGCTAACAGCGATGCATTGCTGGCTGGCACGCTGCAAGGAAGCCTATTTGCCCACTGTGATACCAGCGTACAGAGTGGTATTAATCAAGCTAAGCAGCTAGCACGCGAAAAAATATTTAATCATCCTAGTAAAGTAAGGATGGAGCTGATGGCCAATCAATGTCTGCACAGTTTGATGAATGCTTTTATGCCACTCGCTTGGACAGGGTCTCAACCTGCTACTATGCAGCCACCAATGTCCTTTGAACAGCAACGTTTATTAAGATTATTGCAGCCTCATCTTGACGAGCATCGCCGCATATTGTCCGACGATACCTATCATAATGTCTTAAATATTTTGGATTTTATTACAGGTATGAATGACCACGAAGCCTATCGATTGGCGCAAGAATTGCAGGGACATTGGGGCACAGTGGTGTAAAAGACCAGTGCAGGTTTAGTAAATTAACACGAATGGCGTATTTCAGTCGTATTTATACGTTGAAATGAGTATGATAAACCTCTATTGGATAATTTTGAAATATTATGAGCAGTCGCGAACAAAAAAAACTTCAAACTCGGCACGCCTTTTTTAATGCTGTGCTTGATTTATGTATGACAGGGCAATCTTTTAGCTCTATCAGCCTCAGACAAGTAACACGCGAGGTTGGCGTTGTGCCGACTGCGTTTTATCGCCATTTCGATGATATGGAATCACTTGGACGTGCTTTAGTCATTGAGGAATTGGGCGGCACGTTAGCTACGTTAAGTGATAGTCTGCAAATTGGACGCAAACGTAGCTTTGATCGTCAAATCGCAAAAAGTATTCAGCTGTTTTTGTATATGGTCAGCGATCAGCCTTATTACTGGCAATTCTTGGTCAGCGAGCGTTATGGTGGGTCAGAAGCAGTGCGAAAAGCCATCAATGAGTTGATTAAGATACACGCTCAAGGTTTGGCAGATGACTTAGCGTTACAACCAGCATTTACTCATATCAATGCTTACGACCGTCGTTTATTAGCTGAGGCTGGCGTAAACATGTTCTTCTCTTGGATTATTGATTGGTTAGAGCTAACCTATACGGAAGATCATGATGATGAGATTGATCTAAACGAAATCGAAGAGAATAAACAGCTAATGCTACATAACTGTACTCGTCAAGCGCAAATGCTTTTTTACGGGGCTTATAATTGGAAGTCTAGCGAAGAAACGCGCCTTAAAGATTAAATACGATCCCAACACTATCCGCTAAAAACTCGGACGAAATGCCCATAGTCGCTGTGTCACTACTTTGATTTCTTTGGGCATTTTACCGTCTACCTCACCACCATTTGCCGCTTGATTACTACTAACTGCTTGATTAGTATCAACGACAGCTTTACTAATCAGAACGGTGGCAAAACGCTGTCTAGCCTGACCGACAGCTGCATTATCAGTTGCTGTGATAAGCGCCATAAAAGCTTGGCTATCAACGGCGAGCAGTCGTGTTAAGGCTTTACGTTGTTCTTCATTTAGGCTACTAAATATCGGTACTTGCCACATTGCATCAATAGACGTCAGCGCCTGCTGCGCGCGCATATCAACTAGTGCTTGCATCTGTTGACTGTTGGCGCCATCAACTAGTGCTGCTAACAATACAGGACTGGCAGTATTGATATTGATCGGCACATAATAAGGCACCGCAGTCAGATAAGGTCGCAATACCGCTAATGTCTCCGCACTCACCCCTTTGACTTCTTGTAGCTGATAGATACTGACAAACGGCTGATTTGGCAGAGCGTCTGAGTCTATAGCGTTTGACTGCTGCGCATATACCGCACTTTCATCACCGCCATCTTGATATACCTCCCCGTCTGCATCTTGCCAATCAAGTATAGCAGTAGCAATATCAGGCTCTAGATTTAGTTGCGTGAGCAGTCGTTGGAATGTTTCTAAAGCAGTAGTGTTGACCGTTCCATCTTGATACAAGTTATTAATATTAAACCGACCAGACTCATCGCGTAGCTCGATGCTGACACTATGATTGGACAATGAATACGGTGGTATTGGCTGCGCCCAGATATCTTGCGCACTATCAGTATCATTAAGACTGCTATCAGCACGAATCATTGTTACTGCCAACTGTTGACCTGCATCGATATCTTGCAGTAACTGATTTTGATCGAACAACAGACTACTACGTCTAATCGTGATTTTTTGGCTAGCAAGCATCGACCCTGCAACCACCGTGATGCTCACTACCAATAATAAGATAGTCAGTAATGCGACACCGCGCTGAGAGTTCGCAGTTATCGACATACGCAGCCTTTGTTGTTGAGCAGTTGATACATTTTGGCGACTACCTTCTCAATTATTCGTTTCTACATTGCTATTATCAGCACCGCTACTATTATCACTACCGCTGCTGTCACTGTTAGCATTATCATTGCTACTACCGTCTGTGTTGTTGACTATGCTTTGATTATTACTATGTGGTATCGGTTGCGGAGCAAGTGCCCATTGCCAAGTGATTGGCATATCTTGATAAGTAAAGTTAACCGCAATTCCTTTCGGTAATAAAATAGCTGTGGGTTTAGGACTCACTGTATTTGCTGCTTGTCCTCTTGCTGTATTTGTCCTATTGCCACTATTAGTATCGTCGCTCGGAAAATTGGTGCTTAGCTCTGGTAGGTAGGCTTGCCAGCGTCCTGCTGTAACACCTTCAAGTAACACGCTATCCAAGCTAACGCTGTCACGCCCGCCTTCAATACTGGTATATTGACGACGTATCAAGCGCTCATCTGCGAAAATGTATTCGATACGTTGGAGGCTACTGCTAATCTGATATCTTGGATCAGGATCGGCAAAGCGTACAAAGCTAACATGGTCACCGTCTAAGCTCATAAAAGTCTCAGGTACTATTTCGTCTATTTGCTCGCTTGATTGAGGGTTGTTACTTGCGTTAGTACTGTTGTTCGCTGCACTGACACTCTGGGTAGTCGCAGTTTGATAAGGGATAATTTGACCCATGTCTTGCTGTAATTGCAAATAGGCGTACTGCAAGACAGCCAGATTATCAGCATGGAATTGTGCGCGCTCACGAGCACGATTTACACCATCAAATACTTGCCAGCCTGCAACGGCTAACATCGCAAATATTACCATCGCAACCATTAGCTCAAGCAGTGTGAAACCACGCTGATGCCTCACAGACCGCCCCCTGCCTGCTCGCTATTACCTGTACTTAGACCACTTAAGTCCAAACTGCCCGTATCTTGCTCAGCATTACTTAGCATCACAGTGATATCAGTAACCGATGTGCGTGTCTGCCCATCTACAATGGGTGCCACTGCGATATTGATTTCTTTTAAGGCGGGTGTGATGGCGTCACCGACTGTCATTACTATTTGCCAATCACGCCCTTGAGCATTAACGGTTTGAGTGCGATTGGCTGTTAGCCACGTCTCTTGAGTTCGCAAATCAGCGGCGGCATTTTGGGCGACGAAGTGAGCAAGTGTACGAGTACGCAATATATCAACCGAGCTTAAATACGCACTACTAGCACGGCTCGCCGCGACTGCTACCACTGCTAAAATAGCCAGAGCAACCATCACTTCAATAAGGGTAAAGCCGCTCTCGCGTCCAGGTTTGGTTGATATAGACTTGGATAACATAGGCTGGCTTGTCATAGGAGGTTTATACAATTTAGTCACTAGACCCCCTGTCCGATTCGCATGCTGCCATCTGGCATTATCGTAATCACCTCGCCCACTAAACGCGAGTCGTGAAGTACTTCAATGGTGACGGGCGCTGCTTGTCCCGTACCAAACCACAATACTTGCGGTACATTTTGATCACTAAACCAAGTCTGTAACGTTTGGGTTCGTCCCGTATTTTTTGAACCACTAAAATCCAGACTTTGAACTCTGATACTTACGCCAGTGGGTAGTTCAGGCAAGCTCACACCCGACTCAACCTCCCAGCTTGGCGTTAGTTTTTTCTCATCAGTAGAGCCTGAAAGACCAGCAACCTCTGCCGACAGCTCCATACCATTCTTAGGCTGACTGTCGGTACTATCTGACGTTATTTCCGTTGTTTGATACGCAACATATGGGTTTGATAAGGTAACGATGACTGGTTCTACTTGACCTTGCTTATCTGCCTGCATACGCAAACCCATGGGCTGCATACGTTCAGCCGATAACAAACGAACATAACTCAATGAATCGGTAAGATGCTCATAAAAAGCGCGGTTTTTGCGAGATTCACTACTACCAACAGACAAACTCATCATGCCAGCAAATATAGATAGGATAACCACTACTACTACGATTTCTACCAACGTAAAACCAGTCTGTGCCCGATTTTTTATTGATGAAGCAGACGATAAGTGATGAGTATAAGTTAGTGTAGAGGGGCAACTATGACAATGGTTTATAGATCTTGTATTTGAGAAATTTGGCCGAGAATTTCGACTAATTAAAGTAAAAGAGCAAGTAGCCGCTGAATTGGACTGAGACTTGACAGTGACCGGCATATTGCACCTATAAGTCCAATTTTAATTGTCGCAGGATGGGAAAGAGGTTTTGAAGAATATTACAAGATATACAAATTCGTGCTGCAATAGTAACCATTACAACACGACTTATTAGAGCCAAAAAAGGTTCACAACCCAAAAACTAATTGTTCCTTTACTAAGAGCTACTTTATCAATAATTGCTTTAGTAGTTGGTATTTCGATGCTCTTCTGATTCAGTATCGATTTGTTCTACCAGCTCCTGCATATCCTCATCCATAACTTCGTCATCGTCAGCAGGATAATGGCTTGGCAACTCTAGCACCTGCTGAACAAAGGCATAACGCAGCGTATCACGGCGACCTAAGTAGCGTTGGTAAAAGCTTGAGTTTAATAGTCCTGCACCGCCCTGACCGATCGCCCAAATAGACGATAGATAATCACGAGTACTCAGGTTGCTGTGCTCGTCTTTTAGGTATACGCTGATGATATCAATCAAACGCTTCATGCGCTGACGACGGATATCATATAACTCACCAAACAAACGATTGAGACCAGTCACTGATGCTGCCAGACGCTCTTCGATTTGGTTCAATAGCATGGCTTTTTGCGGGTTAAATAACTGCTGAAAAATCATGCGGGCAACACCTGCCGACGGGCAGTCATCAATGCGGTTAATCTCAAACAATTGCTCTTCGTAACGAATAATAATACGCAGATAAAGCTCATCTTTACTGGAGAAATGCTTGTATAAGGTACCTTTAGCCAAATCGAGCTGATCCGCCAAACTGTCTAAAGTGATATCACCATCGCCTGACTCAAGTAGCAATTGCTCTGCCATCGCTAAGATATTCTCTTCTCGTGCCTTGAACTGGTGCTGACGACTCATAATCTCTCCTAAAACATGACAAGATTAAGCATATGTCCATCAATTATGTACGTACATTTGGCAATGAGCGTATAAAACTATACAAAAGCTGCTGAAATACCATAAAAGGGATATGCTTATATTTAAAATTAGTCATTTATAATCATGTAGTTGCGTTTAGCGAATCAAATACTAAATAGGATTGAACTATAAGACTATTGTACAAATGACTGACTGGTCATAGCATAACCATTTTAATGATACTGTGCCAGTAAATTTTCAAAGTTTTTTGCGGTTAATGCGCCGACCTCGTTACTATCACAACCATACATATCTGCAATAAAGCTCGCGACATAGGGTACATAGGCAGGCTCATTGGGGCGACCGCGTTTAGGAACAGGCGCCAAATATGGACTGTCTGTCTCAATCAAGATTCTGTCTCTAGGCATATGTCGTGCAGCGTCTTGGATGTTTTGTGCGCTTTTAAAACTGACAATACCCGAAAAAGAAATATAGAATCCCAAATCTAAAGCACGTTTCGCAGTCTCCCAATCTTCAGTGAAGCAATGAATAATACCATGCTCAGCACCTTCACTTTTTAAGATATCGATCGTATCTTCTTTTGCATCACGCATATGTATGACAAGCGGTTTTTTTAGTTGCTGACTGGCATGGATATGATGTGCAAGACTGGCTTGCTGCTCTTTTTTGTTTTCTGTAGACCAGTAGTAATCTAGCCCTGTCTCACCTATTGCCCATACATGGTCTTTATCGGCAGTCTCTATTAAACGTTCAACAGTCGCTGATTTCAGTACATCGATATCTTCGCAAGGATGGATCCCTACACTCATCCCTAGATTTAGTGTCTCGTCACCATAGGTGCTCACAATATTGGCAATCTCGTCATACTCTGCAAAATCACACATAATTGCCATCGCGCGGGTAACATTAGCAGTTTTCATGGCGTCAATCGCGCCAGATAATTTACCGTCATATTTGGTCAAATCTAAACGATTGAGGTGGCAATGAGTATCTGTAAACATAAATAATCTCGTTGTTGAAATTTTCTCAATTAAAAGTCTGGGAATTTAAATTTTCTTAATATTAATTGCTATGAAGGAAGCTGTTTTCAAGTATGGTTTAGCGGTACACTACGTTGATTGTTATAAAAAACACTCTAATCGTATATTTTAGCTAAGTGGAAGATGAGCACTTAGAAGGTACCGTCAAAATACTTTAAAAACCGAAGCCATGAAAATTTTATTATCTCTCATAAGCGCCATACTATGAACCATAAAAAAACCATCACTTTGCACCCTGTTTTCAAAACACTATTGCCCAAGCAACTGTACAAACAATGTTTTTTATTACAAGATAGAGGTCATAACAATCATATTGAAATTGCCAAAGACATACGTATCATTGGCAACTCTACAATCACTATTCGCAAGGGTGATAACAATCGCATCACCATCGGTAGTCATGGAAAATTTAACAAATTAAAAATAGACATCAATGGTAATCACAATCAAGTCACTATCGCAAAAAATGTTAAATTTTCTGGTCAGTTGTTAGTCGTTGGTAATCATTTACGTATTCATATTGGTGATCATACCACTGCCATCGACTGCTATATATTGGCACGTGATAAGAGCGTGACTATTGGTAATTCTTGTATGATATCGCGCGGTATTGAAATTCGTGCTACCGATGTGCACAAGGTATACGATATAGATACTAACGTACGAGTGAACAAAGCACATTCTGACGTCATTCTAGGAGATCACATTTGGATTGCGGCTAATGTGACTATTTCAAAAAACGTCTCTATCGCTGACGGATGTATCATCGCAGCAGGTGCTTTTGTCAACAAACCCGTTACGGTACCAAACTGTATGGTAGCAGGCACACCAGCAAAAATTATTCGCCAAAACGTATGTTGGGAACGCTAAACACGACTTCAAATACAATAGTTAATTAAGAGGCACGACACGCATCACCTCTTCTATAGTGGTTACACCCTCACTAATGCGCTTTGCTCCCGATAAACGTAATGGCTGTAGACCTTCACGATAGGCTTGTTGTTTGAGCATATCTAAATTCGTGTCGGCTGCGACCAGTTTTTTTAATTCGTTAGACAATGGCATAATCTCGTATAGGCCGACTCGTCCCTGATAACCAGTGTGTCGACAGTGCTCGCAACCTTGAGCCATATAAATTTGTGCTGGGGCAGGTGCGCGCCAAGGTTGTACCAACTCTTGCCATTGAATGGCAACCTCGCTGTCTGGCATAACGTCCACTGCTTTTTTGCAATGTGGACATAGCGTACGTAATAAGCGCTGTGCCATCACGCCTAAGATAGTTGCTGATGTCAAAAATGGTTGAATACCCAAATCATGCAAGCGAGTGATTGAACTTGGCGCATCGTTAGTATGTAGTGTCGAGAGCACCAAATGCCCTGTCAATGAGGCTTGTACTGCCATATTGGCTGTTTCAGCATCACGAATCTCCCCCACCATAATAATATCAGGGTCTTGACGCATCAAAGAGCGAATGCCATCAGCAAAGTTTAGATCAACACCTGGATTCACTTGCATTTGGTTAAATGCAGGTTCAATCATTTCAATAGGGTCTTCAATAGTACAGACATTGACTTGTTCGGTCGCCAGTTGCTTGAGAGTACTATACAAAGTCGTGGTTTTGCCTGAACCTGTAGGCCCAGTGACCAAAATAATCCCATTTGGATGGGCCGTCAATTCATGCCACGTTTCAAGCTGCTTGCCTGACAAGCCAAGCTGAGCGAAGGAACGTACTAGTACTTCAGGATCAAACACCCGCATGACCAACTTTTCACCAAAAGCGGTTGGCATAGTCGACAAACGTAGTTCTGTCTCTAACCCTTTCGGCGTTCGCGTCTTTAAACGACCATCTTGCGGCTTACGCTTTTCTGCAACATTTAACCGCCCTAGAATTTTGATACGTGCGGTCACCGCGACGATGATTGCCAACGGCATCTCATACACCGTATGAAGCACACCATCGATACGGAAGCGAACCTTACCCGTCTCACGACGTGGCTCTAAATGGATATCACTAGCTCGTTGCTCAAAGGCATATTGCAACAGCCAATCAACAACTCTGACAATATGCTGGTCATTGGCATCAGGGTTAGTATTGTCACCCAATTGCAGTAATGCTTCGACATTGGTCACGTCGGCAGCTGCACGCTTATGGACACTATTTGCGCCTGCAATCGCTTGGGTGACTTGATAGAACTCTTGCCGGTAGCGTCTGATCTGCTCAGGATTAATATAGACCGTACGATAGCTTTTTGATTTGATCAGTTTTTCAATGTTTGAGTGCCAGTCATTATAAAAAGGCTGATCCGTTCCGATAATCACTTCATCTACAGCGACCTCAATCGGTAAAATATACTGTGAACGTGCATATTCAAATGACATCAATTGAGTGACCGCAGGAACATCGACCTTTAGAGGATCAATACGAACGAGAGACATACCTGCTTTAGCCGCCAACCACTGGTTGAGCCAATCCAATGATAATTTATTTTCAGCGCTATTGTCCGTCGCATGGCCATTAGGTAAACCAAATTCACTAATCGTTAGTAGAGGATGCTGCGCTTTATCGCGACGACTAGTAATGACTAGGTTATAGCCACGTTGATCAATCACTCTATCTGCCAATAGCTCATCTAGACACCAACGCAAATCAATTACTATCGAGTACTGTTGAGCAGACATATCTCTCTTCTTCTATTATTTTAAAATGTTTTGCCAAAAATGATATCAATGTAAGCCAGTTATATTAATATCACAGCAGTTATCTGTAGCTGTCCTGATTCCATCAGCTGAAAACTCACATCAACAGATTTATAACGCATAATAAATGATGTGGCTATCTCTGTCCGACGATACGCTGGACGCGGGTCTTGGGCAATTAACTCTTTAATAATGCTCATATCTGAGGCTATCAATTGACTTTGTATATGGTGAATCGTAGACGCAACTGTCGCATTACTCAATCTAGGGTTTGCGTCGTTGATACTTGTATCATCGTTATAAGTGCCGTTGTTTATCAGAATCATAAACTGCTCATTAGCAGCGTCGGTCACGGTCACATTTAGTAATTTTGGCTCAGTTGATGCAAATCCGCTCTCAGCTTTTATCAACGCATCGCTGTAAGCAACATATGGCTTGATATCAATGATTGGCGTGCCATCTATCATATCAGCGCCTTTGATAACCAGTAATACGCGACCTTGGACTACTTTGATCTGTTCGAGCTTAACAACAGATAGGCCTAACCCTGAAGGACGATACATACTACGACTGGCGAACACCCCTATCTTTTGATTACCGCCTAATCTTGGTGGTCGTACTTGAGCGCGAAAGCCAGTACTGGTTTCATTGTTATTTTTATATCGATAATTATGATGAAACTGCCAACTGATCCATATATGACTAAACTTGTCCAAACCATCAAATGCGGCTGGCGTATCATATGGTGCTAACATCTCAATGACACTAGTCAAAGCGACCAAATTTGGTTGGCGCGGCACACCAAACTTTTGTGACAGCGGTGCGCGGTGATAACCGATAACAGGAGCTTGGTGGTAGTTATTTAACAGCGGCTTCTCATCAAGCATAGAATAAATCCAGTAATACAGAACTGCCTTTATAAAACAGTTTGGCCAAATGATACAAAATTACTCACTAACGATATTCCATTTTATCATGCTAGACAATCACTGCTAGACGGATTTTTATTTTAAAGTTTGGTATTATGAGCAAGAATTTGATGAGAGTCATTTACATTTGAGCGATATGACACATAATATTGTCATGGTTGATACAGATCTAATAGTTGGTTGTATATAAATTAATGAACCAGCTCTAGTATGCCTGTTCATCATTTACTATTTGATAAAAATAGCAGTTTCGTCGACGATTGAAAGACTGATACGTTTTTATAATGTTCAAACTATTATTGAAAATTCTGATTTAATACTTATTCAAACTTAACAAACCAATAACAACTTATTGACGAGGACTTTATGTCAAAACTTCGCACCGAAACGGTCACAGAGGTTCACCACTGGAATGATTCTCTATTTAGTATCAAAACCACTCGTGACGATGGCTTGCGCTTTCGTAATGGCGAATTTGCGATGATTGGACTTGTTGTTGATGGCAAGCCACTACTACGCGCTTATTCAATTGCTAGCCCTAACTATGAAGATCATTTAGAATTCTTTTCTATTAAAGTTCAAGATGGCCCACTAACCTCTCGATTACAGCATATCAAAGTAGGTGACGAGCTGTTAGTCAGTAAAAAACCAACGGGCACACTAGTATTGGACGATCTACTACCAGGCAAAAACCTTTATATGCTCTCTACTGGTACTGGCCTTGCTCCTTTCTTATCACTAGCACGTGATCCTGAAGTGTATGAGCGTTTTGATAAAATTATTTTGGTCCATGGCGTACGTCATACCAAAGATTTGGCCTATCGTGAAATGTTTGAAAATGAGCTGCCTAACGATGAAATCTTTGGTGAATGGTATCGCGAAAAATTCATCTATTATCCAACCGTTACACGTGAAGAGTTCAAAAACCAAGGCCGTGTCACTGATTTGATGAAATCAGGTAAGCTGTTCGAAGACATTGGTTTACCGCCAATGAATAAGGACGATGACCGCGTCATGCTTTGTGGCAGTATGCCATTCAATGCTGAGGTTTCAGCGATTCTAGACGACTTTGGCCTGACGGTTTCACCTCGTATGGGTGTGCAGGCAGATTACGCAGTTGAGCGTGCTTTCGTCGGTTAGTATGATACAGAGATTGAGATTTTTGAGAAAATCAAAAATTATAGTAAATAATTCTTGACGACTAAAAATAGCCTGCTATAATACGCAGCCTATACAGAGTTAACCCTGTAGCCCAATTCGATAATATTTAGTCAATAACTATTGTCACCTAACATGCCAGTGTGATGGAATTGGTAGACATGACGGATTCAAAATCCGTTGCCTTTAAAAGCGTGTCGGTTCGAGTCCGACCACTGGTACCAATATACGAAACCCTTACAGTCTATGGATTGTGAGGGTTTTTTATTGCGTGAATTATTTATAAATTATTCGAGTAATAATAGTATCAAATAAAATTTTGATACTATCTTGATACTTTGATGCATCTGTTATTTAACGTATTATAGTATTATTAACACGATAAATAATGCGGTACGGATGAGATATGAAAGTTAAGCTTAGTAAGAAGTTTGTTGATTCAGTAGCATACACCTCAAGCGGCACAGATATTTACATGGATGAAGTATTAACAGGCTTCGCACTTCGTGTGGGTAAACAATCTAAGCGATACACACTTCACAAACGCATTAACGGTAAGCTCTATCGTGACGAAGTTGAAGAAACACACCTTATCACTTTGACTGAAGCTCGTGAAAAAGCCAGCACAATGATGGTCAATATAAAGAAGGGACTTGATGTATATGATAGCTATCACGCTACTCCAAAAATAAAAGATACACCAGATTTTAACGTGCCAACACTAAATGAAGCTTATATCTACTTTAAATCTATGAAACCTAATCTTGCCAGCCGTACTGTTGAGACTTACGACCAACAGATACTTAGTCGACTTGATGATTGGCTTGAAGTGTCTTTAAACGATATAACTAAAACTATGATAAGTGAAAAACATAAGCAAATAAGTAAGTCTAGTCCAGCTCAGGCAAATGCCACTATGCGAGCTCTTCGATCAGTATGGAATTATTGTCAAGATAGCTTCTTAGATGATGATGAAGAGTACATAATAAAGGACCAACCCATTCGAATACTGAATGCCAAAAATGATTGGAACAAAATTAAACCTCGTACTCACCATGTTGAGGAGGAATATTTGGGAGTATATTTTAAAACTTTGATAGAGCACCGAGACGGTAGTTCATTTAAACAAGCACCTTATAGTAATAACGCTCGCGATATTTTATTGCTTTTTATGTTTGCTGGTGTTCGTTTAAATGAAGCGCAATCACTAAGATGGGAAGATGTAGACCTTGACGCTGCTCGCATTGTCTTTAAAGCCACTAAAAATGGTTCTGATTACCATATGCCAACTGGAAAAATACTTCAAGCCATACTCAGTGAACGATTTAGATTGAGCTATGGAGAGCATTGGGTATTTCCGAGTGATTTGCAGAGAAATGATGACCATGTCAAGGATTTGAGCGGTAGTTACCGTTCGATATCAAATAAGGCTAGCATGCATATTACCCCTCACGATTTACGCCGTACATTTGGCACTGTCGCCAATAGTCTCAATGTAAGCTACCCTGTGCTCAAGAGACTGCTAAATCATCGTGAGGCTAAATCTAGTGATGATGTGACATTACAATACATACAAGTATCACAGCGACAATTGCGTGAAGCTTTAGACGAGATTGAAGATTCTTATTGCAAGCGTATTGGAATGACTCAAGATGAGGTAATTAAGAGCCTCTTGCAGACATAACTTCATATAATTTTTTAAAGTTCTGTACAACTAACTAATCGATAGAACATATAACGACATTTTGATTAGGAGATATATTATGGGTATTAAGCTTGAACTGAGTATGACACAGAATATTAGAGACGAAAGAATCTGTGTCGACTATTGGGCATATGATCATAAGGAGGATTATCTTGAACATGTACGAATGCTATGTCATAAATATAGAATCAGCTCAAATCTATTGTTTGAGACGATTGCTCAATGTTACGCTTGTTTAGATGATGTGCTCTGTGAGTACTGCGCAAGTGCTTGCCCGGTAGAGATGCCAGCAGATATCCTATATATGCGTGCTCAAGATAGTTGGTGTTGTATGGTTTGCAAAAACGCAGTATGGCAAAAGGATTACGTTTGATTGCTTTCAAACTTATATAGTAGATCTCTTGCAAAAGTACCAGTTCATTGACTTCCACTGACGGAGTTACGAAGGCTAGCAATGACTTATGCAAGAGATCTAGTAATTATTGCAAAATCTACAGTAGTAGGGAGTTTCCTAAAAACTGTGTAACTGCTTATAATCCAATAACCGGAGAATAAGCAATGACTACTCAATCTGACATTAAAAAACTGGCCGAGCAAATGGCTGGTAGCATGAAAAGCTTTGATGACATCAAAGACTTCCAAAAGCAGCTCATGCAATCCTTTATCGATACTGCCTTAGAGGCTGAGATGGAAGACCATCTCGGCTATCCCAAGCATGAGAAAGCAGATAAACCTAATAAGCGCAACGGCCACACTAAAAAGACCGTCCGCAGTGACACAGGCGATCTTGAGATATCCACCCCAAGAGACCGCGGTGGCAGCTTTGAGCCTGTGCTGGTCAGTAAGCATCAAACCCGTATCTCAGGTCTTGATGACAAGATCATATTCCTTTACGCCAAGGGTCAAACCACCACCGAGATTGTAGAGAGCATTAAAGAGCTCTACGATGTCGACATTTCAAGCTCTCTTGTCTCAAGAGTCACCGATAACATATTAGAGGACATCACCGCTTGGCAGAACAGGCCATTGAATAGTGTTTATCCTATCGTCTATTTGGACTGCATCGTCGTGAAGATACGTCAAGACAAGCAGATCATCAACAAGGCTATCTATCTGGCGCTAGGTGTTGCTCTTAACGGTAAAAAAGAGCTGCTTGGTATGTGGTTATCAGAGAATGAAGGCGCTAAGTTCTGGCTGGGTGTTCTCACTGAACTACAAAACCGCGGGGTACAAGATATCCTCATTGCCTGTGTCGACGGCTTAAAGGGCTTCCCTGATGCCATTAACACCGTTTATCCCAACGCTCAGGTTCAGCTGTGTATCGTGCATATGGTGCGTTACTCCATGAAGTTTGTACCATGGACGGATAAAAAGGCCGTAGCGGCTGATTTAAAAGCCATCTACGGTGCTGATACGCTTGAGATGGCAGAGGCCAATCTTGAGCACTTTGATGAGACTTGGGGCAAAGATTACCCGCACGTGGTCAAATCTTGGCGCAATAACTGGGAGGGCTTAACGGTGTTCTTTGAGTATCCGAAAGACATCAGAAAAGTGATTTATACCACCAATGCGATAGAGTCGCTAAACAGTGTGATTCGGACGGCAGTGAATAAGCGTAAGGTGTTCCCATCTGATCAGGCAGCATTCAAAGTGGTGTACTTAGCCACCCAGCAGGCGTCTAAAAAGTGGTCGATGCCAATCCGTAACTGGACGTCTGCTCTGAATCGTTTTATGATTATGTTTGATGACCGTATCAGTAAGCATTTAATCTAAATGGCAGTTACACAGAATCTGGGATGGTCTCCAGTAGTAAATTACATTTTATGATTTTTTATAAACAATCATATATGCCAATTATCCTGATTAAACTGGTTCACTATCTCTAGTAACCCATTTACCAAACTCAAAACTCTCGTTATATTTGATTTTAAAACTGTTGTTTACACGGTAGACACATTCCGTATTAAGAGTTGTATTCGAAGTATAGAATTTTTCTGTATTAAGACCTAAATGCTTTATAAAAAGCGGCTTAGTGAAATTTTTTTTTAAATAGGTACTATACTGACCATCTCTATCTATGACAAAACCACATTCAACACAAGTGTTGACTATAAAAACTTTGTTCAGTATTTCACTACGCACCTTTTTTATGGGTGAAAAAACATAATGCTTAGAAAAATGCGTATTAATAATTCTAAGCTCTTTATCGCTACAATTTTTTATTTTCTTAGAACGTACTTTATAGTCTTCTTTATATCTCACCTCAGAAATTATCGGATTGGAGTAACCACATTTAGCGCAAGAGTCTTTACTCACCCCTAAAGTCATCTCAGTGATACCATTGGATTTAAATCTAAACTTTGTAGAGGTGAATCGCTCATAAGGTATAAAAACTAGGCCTTGTGACACCAATCTTTGTATAAAACTCTCTAATGGTAGCGTAATAGGCTTAAATGAACGGTGGTTGTACCGACTACTGTTGCTGTCTAGCCTATTCACGTTATAGATCATATAAGCTTGATTGTCCTGCGTCTTATTTCTATAAATAGAGAATACAGGTATGTCTTTCGTACTATAGGCATAATCGCCTGTAATTGCATTAGTATCTTTAACTGAGCCACTTCTAAGCAACCACGCACACCTTACGCCTGATTGAGCATATTTTTCTTGTCTGCGTTTTGTTTCTATAAAAGCTTGAGGGCTCCATTGCACTTCAATGGCAATCTTAGCTTTGCCTTTCTCTGCATAAATATCAGCAATCCACTCCTCACCACTTGGGGTAAGCCCCGCTTTTTCAACTTCTACAACCCAACCGTTTCTATCCAATTCTTTCATAACAAGATATTTGATATGCATGTGTTCGGCAGTTTCACCACCAGTCGAGCAGTTAGAGTCTTTAGGTTTTGCCTTATGAGCGAAGAACTTCGTACCTAGCTTACTTGTCTTTAGTATTGCCTGATTACCACAGCAAGCCATATTGAAACTGGACGATTTATCTTCTTTTAAAACTATCCAATCTTTTAAGCTATATATAAAACTATAGATTTTTTCATCATTTTTTATGCAAATAAAAGCCATGTTGACCCTTAATTATTTTGACTCTTGAGCTAGCAATTCATTCTTACATATGCTCATGCTTTCTATAGTGAATACGCTTTAAAAATAACATAGCGCTACTGGGATGAATTTTGCGCAGCCTCTAGGAACGCAGCACGCAAGTAAAATTTATACCAGTAGCGTGTCTAAACTTATAACAGTTTTATTTTCAGAGGACTATAAGATAATTGCACGTAATTAGGGTTTATCTTCTCCTAAGCCTTCATCTGATTTAGTATTTTACTTAGGTAACGTTGTGAATACTGGGGTTTGATCTCAAAGCGTTTCTGTTAATGCTTTTCTTGCAATAACTTGTATTTTTAGTAGCGACTCAATAGATGCGGTATTGTAACTATTACTTATAGCTTATCCAATTGAAGACACGCTAGCCCTAGACTAAAGATGAAAAAATAGTTTATAAAACTAATAAATATGAACTAAAAGTTAGTATATGATTTTAACGGATAAACACTTATCTATTCTAATTCAGGATATAGAATCTTGGTTAATCTATAAATCTCGTCCTCTGCATCTGATCCCTTGGGATTAGGATTAGGATAGGCAGCAGCGGTAAGTATCAATCTAGGTAGCTCTAAATGATTAGCAAATACTTTCGCCAGCTCTCTTCTTAGAAAGTCAAACCAAAAAGTAGTAATTTCTGCGGGTGTATGAGGATCGGGTATCACATAAGTGAATAAATCTGCATTAAGACAATACTCCATACGGAACGCGGCTGCCATACGGTCATGAAGCCACTGCAGAGGCCTATGATCATTAAAACTACTAGGTTCATCACGTAAGTCGCTCAGCTCAGTGCGAACAGCAACTACCCTTTCAGCTTCACGATGTTTTTGAACAGAAAAATTAAATATGACACGCAATGCTTCTCCATAGCAATCATGCTGAATCTTTGCAATACGAGTAGAATCACCCTGAAACTTAGTACCAACTATCATCATTAACCCTTGTTAATAAGCTTGTAGCGTATCGACTACATAAGCAATAAAATACTATATACCCCCTATTTTTCAGAACACTTAAGCCTTCAAATACGATAAGATAGCGCTATAATTGCACATTAGCCCACTTATTTAAACTAGTAATTTATCTACAGAGATTTCCATGGCATTTAACCAAACTCAGTTTTTTGAAGATTTAGAAAAATTAACCACCAAAGTCATTGATAAGAATAAAAAAGACGACTTTATATATGATTTTCTAATGCTGCTAGATGTTTCAAAATCTACGATAACCTCACTTAAAAAGAATGACGGTCGTTTTAACGTCGCAGCCAATCCTGAGGCTGGCGAGGTTGCCAATAAGCATCGTATCTACTTTAAGCCTGTAGAGGAAGGTCAAGACCTTGCTAAAGCACTAAGTGAGGTAATGAACAGCCCAATCATCAATCAGCACAAAATCCGTATGGTGATGGTAACGGACTTCAACACCGTACTGATTAACGATACTAAATATGATGAGACGCTTGACTGCGACTTTACCGATCTTTATAAGAACTACCACTTCCTATTGCCACTTGCCGGCCTAGAGCGTGCACGTGAGTACTCAGAGCACCCCGCAGATGTTCAAGCCTCTGAAAAGATGGGACGCTTGTTTGACCATATCCGTAAGCTCAACGAGTTTAATACTGCTGATGACTTACATGCGCTCAATATATTTTTAACGCGACTACTATTCTGCTTTTATGCCGAAGATACGGGTATTTTTAAAGCAGATCAGTTCTATGACGTGATTGATAGAACCACCAATATAGATGGCAGTGACGTCGATAGCGTCTTGTATGAGTTGTTTGAGGTTCTCGATTTACCTGAGTCTAGCACCGAGCGTAGTGCCAAGCCCACTCATCTAAGTGCATTTCCCTATGTTAATGGCAGCTTATTTGAATATCAGTTCGCTATTCCTGAGTTTGATGCACGCACCCGCCGTATCTTGCTAGAGTGCGCACGTTTGAGCTGGGCTGAGATTAACCCAGATATTTTCGGCTCTATGTTTCAAGCGGTGATTGACCCTGAGCAACGTGGCAGCTTAGGGCAGCATTACACCAGTGTTAGCAATATCATGAAGGTCATTCAGCCGCTGTTCTTAGATGAGCTACGTACAGAGCTGGACACGGTTATAGCGCTGAGTCATGACAATCGCCATAAGAATAATAAAGCCGAACGTTTAGACGCCCTACTTAAGCGTATCAGTCAAATCAAAGTATTTGACCCAGCTTGCGGATCAGGCAACTTTTTGATCATTGCTTATAAAGAGTTACGCAAACTAGAAATTGATGTATTAAAGGCACAACGCGATTTACTAGGCTCTAAAGACAATCTGTTAGGTTTAGGCTTTGATAGTGTGGTCAGCTTAGACAATCTATACGGTATCGAGTATGACGACTTTGCTAGTCAGATTGCGCGTTTGTCACTCTGGTTAGCTGAACACCAAATGAATGTACTATTCGAGCAAGAGTTCGGCGCATCTCAGCCGATGCTGCCACTCAAAGAAAGTGGGCATATTGTTTATGGCAATAGCTTGCGTATCGACTGGAATGAGGTATGCCCAAATAATAATACTGATGAGATCTATATTATTGGTAATCCGCCATTTGGAGGTACAACCAATAGAACTGACGAGCAATCTAAAGATATGGAACTTGCATTTAAAGATTTAAAGAAATTTAAATCTCTCGATTATGTTGCTTCTTGGTTTTGGAAAGGCTCACAGTATATTGCTAACTCAAATGCACAGCTCGCATTGGTATCGACTAACTCGATTGCGCAAGGCGAGCAAGTAGCAATGTTATTTCCCTATATTTTTGATCTAGGCATCCATATTAGCTTTGCTTACCAAAGTTTCCCTTGGAAAAATAATGCTAAACATAATGCTGGCGTGCATGTAGTTATTATTAGTTTATCTTCAAAAACCTCAACTCAAAAAAGCATTTACAAGTTAGTACATAGTATCTGGCACAAAGAAAAAGTAAACAATATAAGTCCATATTTGGTAAAAGGCTCAAATATAGCTATCGAAAGTAGGCGTCATCCTTTACATAGTGCATCCCCAATGATCTACGGTAATAAGCCAGTTGACGGTGGAAATCTACTATTAGATCCTGAAGAATATAAAACATTAATCAAAGAAGAGCCAAGTTCTAAGAAATGGATAAAAAGGCTACTTGGCTCTGCTGAGTTTTTAAATGCTAAAGAACGTTACTGTCTTTGGTTAGTAGATATCACACAAGAAGAATTAAAAACTCTATCTCTTGTAAAAGAAAGAGTTGAAAAAGTCAGACAAATGCGTCTTGCGAGTCGAGATAAAGGAGCAAATAAACTGGCTGAAAAACCTCACGAGTTTAGAGATACTAACAATCCTAGAAACTATATCCTAATTCCCGGAGTTACCTCTGAACGCCGAGAATATGTGCCTATAGGTTTTTATGGCTACGAAGTTATAGCTACGAATCTCGTCAATATTATTCCTGAAGGATCAATATATGACTTTGCAATTTTAACTTCATTTATCCATAACGACTGGATGCGATTAGTAGCTGGTCGTTTAGAAAGTCGTTATCGTTATACGAGTACTATCGTCTACAACACATTCCCTTTCCCTGATGCAAATAACGAGCAGAAACAGCATATTGAAAGTCTTGCAGAAGAAATCCTACTTGCCCGCGCCAGTAATGCTGGCATGACTTTAGCAGAGCTATACGATCCAGATAAGATGCCCGACGACTTAAAACAAGCGCATAGCAACCTCGATGGTGCGGTAGATAAGCTATATCGCCCGCAAGGATTTGCCAATACTGAAGAGCGCTTGGCGCATTTGCTGGCACGTTATGAGCAGCTTATCGAAGCGGAAAAGCAGAGCAAAGGTAAAAAGAAAGCTAAGTAGCTTATTTGGCATCAGCATCCATACCAAAACAATATTAAACACCTTATAAAGAGCGTTCTATGATGACTTCTAAAATCTTACCAAGCGTAGCCTTTACTGCCCTACTCGTACTTTCTATGGGTCAAGCATCAGCCGCGCCACAAAGCGAGCTCATATCGCTAAAAGGCAAAAATGATCAAGACCTTCCTATGGGTGATATGTTCATAATGTTTGCTTGGATGGAGGATGGCTGTATCGGAGACGGACCCATTTATAGTTCTATCAATGAAAATCATAATAAATTCATTAGCAAAACAATGAAAATGAAGACGCTTGCAGAACCAAATGAAAATGATGAGATTTATGAGTTTTCTATAGCTCCACGGTCTCAATGGGCCCCTGGCTATAGCCCACTGATGAAGGATGTGAGCATTCAGACCAGTAATGAATATACTGAATATCATATTAAATTCGCAAATGGGGTCAAATATCGCGAACAGCCCATAGCAGAATACCATTATAAATTTAGACCTGAGTCAGAAGGTGGCGAATACGTTCTAAAGTTTGCTAAAAACGCAGATATGCAAAGTGTTTGGAAACATTTCAAAACACGTCAGACATCAGACTATATGGATGATAGTTTATATGATTCAAAAGCTAGGTTTGATCGTAATAATAATACGATAACTTGTGTTTACTAATTTCATATTATTGTTATGACAAATCAGCCTGTAGAGGCTAAAAGCAGAGTAAAAAAGCAAGTGAAACTCCAACGCTAAAAACAATTCTTTTTATGAATTGTCTTTAGTAGTGAGCACTTAATAATAGTTAACGAAACCAACCTAAAACTATCCAAAAGGATTTGAAAAATGAGTATCAGACTTCCATTGACCGTGGCTATCGGCGCTACTTTATTCTTAAGTGGCTGCGCTGAAACATCAGCACTTAGCAGTGCAGTAAGTCAAACTGTAAACTCTGTTGTAACTGGTACCGTAAACGGCATTCAAGAAGGGATAAGCCAAGCTGGAAACCAAAACTCAGGTACGCAATCAAGAACGATGCCTAATAGTGATATGTATAATTTATTTGGTTGGATGGAAGATGGATGCATGGGTGACAGCAATGCCGTTTATCAGAAAATCAGAAATAACTATAGTCAGTTTACAGACAGCTTTGTAGAGACAGTTGACGTTAGGCCAACTGACCCTAGAGCGTCGAATGTTAAATATATCGTCAAACCAAAAAACCAGTGGCCTTCTGGATATCACAACTTAATCAAAGACGTTGTTGTATCAACTCCAGACAACTTTGATATTACTTATACCGTGATATTCAAAGATACGGTCAAATATCGAGGTCAGCCTTTGGACACTTTCTCTTTTCAATTCACCTCTGGTACTGAAGGCTCGCAACAAGTCCTAAACTTTGATAGCAGTGCTAACATGGCTACAGTATTTTCTAATTTCCGTACTCGTCAATACGAACCGCATTGGGGTGAACCAGGTAAAGTTTACACCAATGGTGCCAAATATAATCCTAGCAATAAAACAATCATTTGCGATGGTGATTAGTTTTTAACTAATCAAACAGATGTGAAAATTTATATTTTTAAGGATTAGCAATGAGCAAAATGGTTAATATATTAAATCAAACTTACGCCCGCACTGGTCAGAGCAAAAAGAACAACGAGCTTGGTATGCGTGAAATGCAGGCACGTGCATTCGAGAAGCGTCATAGCCAGTACTTACTCATTAAGTCGCCACCTGCCTCTGGTAAATCACGCGCCATGATGTTTTTGGCCTTAGACAAACTTATCAACCAAGGTGTCAAAAAAGTCATCATTGCCGTCCCAGAGATGAGCATTGGTAAATCCTTTAAGTCAACAGCGCTTAGTAATTATGGTTTTTTTGCGGATTGGGAAGTGGCAGATCGCTATAACCTATGTCTAAATCTTGCCTTGAGTGATACTCGCAAAAGCACTATATTCTCAGAGTTTCTGACCACAGATAGCAGTGATGACTCCTTACCCCAAGTATTAGTCTGCACCCATCATAGCTTTCGATATGGCTTTGATAAGGTAATCGAAGATGGCGGCAGTATTGAGCTATTTAACGATGTACTTATCGGTATTGATGAATTCCATCACGTCTCTGCAGATGACTCAAATCGCTTGGGTGCCATACTCGATGGCATTATGACGCAGACTAGCGCACATATCGTGGCAATGACTGGCTCCTATTTCAGGGGCGACTCAGTACCCATATTGTCAGATAGCGATGAAGAAAAGTTCGATAAGGTGACTTACACTTATTACGAACAGCTGAATGGTTATGAGCACCTAAAATCATTAGGACTCGGTTATCACTTTTATAAAAAATCCTTCTTTGATGCTTTAGATGAGTGTTTGGATACCAGTAAAAAGACCATCATTCACATCCCTAACGTCAATAGCTTAACCGCTGAGACAGACAAATACGAAACCGTTGGTCGCATCATAGATATTATCGGTGAAAGTGAATCTCGTGATGAGAATACTGGCGTTATCACCATACGTACGCATGATGGCAGGCGCTTACTACTCGCTGACTTAGTGACTGATGACGCCATACGAGTGAATACGCAAGCTTACTTGGCTGATATTACCTCTCGTGATGATATGGATATCATCGTAGCCCTTGGGATGGCAAAAGAAGGCTTCGACTGGGAGTATTGTGAGCATGTATTAACCATTGGTTATCGCGGTTCTCTGACCGAGGTAGTTCAGATTATTGGACGCTCAACACGCGATAGCGCGGGCAAACACCATGCTCAATTTACCAACCTAATCGCTGAACCAGAAGCGGATAAGTCTGAGGTGACAAGCTCTGTTAATGACTTATTAAAGGCTATTACCCTATCGCTGCTAATGGAGCAGGTGCTCAAGCCTAACATCAATTTTAAACGTCGTAGTGAGCTAGACATATTAGGGACGCTTGACTTGCCGGCAGGTACTATTATTATTGATGATACTGTCAATCCTCCCTCTGATCGAGTGATGAATATACTTAATCAAGACCGTGAAGAGATATTGGCTCAGCTATGCCAGAACGCAGATCATATTAAAAAGTATATCGCCGCCGAAACCAATAACGTCGAGACCGAGGCTGTATCGGATACCGTCATCCCAAGTATTATTCGTAGCAAGTATCCATCACTAGATGCCAATGAAGTACGGCAAGTACAAGAAGGTGTGATGCAATATATGGCAATCAACCGCCAAGGCGGCGTAGTTGAAGGTAAGGATATTCCTGAAGATGCCATCATCGAAAATGAACGCTGTTTCATTAAGCAAGGCACTGAGTATGTAGATATCGCTACTCTAAATGCTGAACGAAAAAGTCAGCTCAATGAAAACGACATTATTAAAGAGCGCCACCTGCCAGCTGACGCAAAAATCTATAACCCTAAAACCAAATCAAGCAGTAGCAATGACTCAAATCCTAGCAACGGCTTTGTGAAGGTTGGCAGTAAGTTTGTCAATGTAAACAACCTTCCCATCGATCTTGTCAAATCAGTCAACCCCTTTCATGATGCGTATGAAGTCCTCTCTAGAACCGTCGATAAAGAAGTCTTGCAAACCATCAATGACGTCGTACATGCCAGTCGTTCTACCGTAACTGAGGCAGAAGCGGTATTGATGTGGCCAAAGATAGTTTCTTTTATCAAGAATAAAGGTCGTCAGCCTAATAGAAACTCAGAGGATGCTATCGAACGACGCATGACTGAAGTTATCTCCTATGTCAGAAACCAAAAAGCCAAGCGAGAAGCCAATAGTCATGATTAAACTTGATGAGATCTATCAAAGTCGTGAGTACAAAACACTAGACGATATCTTTTCTAATGACAGTACTGGCCTACTAGATGATATAAATCCTGTCACCAAAAGCTCGGCGAATAACAGCGTTTTAGCGCAGCAGTTTGACACTATCAACCTTTTTATCGATCAACATGGACGCGTGCCTAGTAGCATTGCCAACGATATCAATGAAAAGATAAATGCTCGCCTCCTAGCTACCATACAAACCAACCACGCAAAATCGCAAGAACTGCTAGCTTTAGATAAGCATGGTTTACTAACTGCTCAAAGTACGGCGTCTACCCTATCTGACGACAAACCGACACTCTCAGACAAAAGCGTGAGCAATAAGGAGGATGAGCCTGAAAAGGCAATCAGTGATAACACTAAAGAAGCTGAGCCGGTAACAGAGGCTGTTAGCGAGCCAGCTGTTATTAATAGTCTAGATGATATTTTCAACAGTGATGACCTAGGTATTTTTGACAACATCCATTCTGAAATCTTAGTCAGTGATAGTCAGCTCAATTCTCGCAATACTTATGACCAGTACGATGATGAAGAAATAGCAACTCGTTTTGAATGTAAGGACTTTTATAAGTTTGAGGCAACCTTTGAGCGTATATCTCAAGCCATTCAAACGGGGGCTTTTACTAAAACTAACTTTTCATCAGTGAAAGATATCAACATTGGCAGCGTCTTCGTCTTAAACGGGATTTTGTGTTATGTGGCGGATATATACCAAGCAGAGAACCGAAAGAATGAGCGTAACCAGCAGCGACTTCGTCTGGTGTTTGCTAACGGTACTGAGTCGAACATGCTCATTCGCTCTTTAGCTACTGCTCAATATAAATATGAAAACAGCTATCAGTTGCTAATTACTGATCCTGACTGGATGGATGATGAATTGGCCAAAAACTTCGGAGATGATCGACAGCTTACTGGTGTCATTTATGTTGCTAAGCTGACTGATACGCCAAACAACTTAGCGCACTATAAACACCTGCATAAAGTTGGTTTCTCAACACTTACAGGAGAGGCGCGTACTAAGCACTCGATTAGAGATACTGCCTTCTTGCAACAGCCCGTAGATATCATTGCTGAGTGGCAGGTATATGATGCTAATGCTCGTAGTGTGGAAGGTGTACTGCATGCCTTCTTCTATGATCAAAGAGTCAAAGTATCCTTAAAAGCAGCAAACGATAATCTCTACAAGGCAACAGAGTGGTTCAACGTTCCCCTTGATGAGATTGAGAAAGCCATTAACCTGGTCATCGCCGGGGACATTAAAAACTATCGAATGGATGGTGCGGCTGGCAAGGTGGTTTTGAAGTAATGAGCGTTTTTAGAATTAACTTACATCCATAACTCAAAATTGTTAGATGTGATTTCCTATAACATTGCGGGTCTGCAAATCGCATTTATAGATGTACTGATTACTTACCAAAATGTGAAAATGCTATATCACTAGTTCATCTGAGCCTTTCCATACAAGGATTTCACTACAAATGGCTAATAATAAGATTTCTCAGGTGGCTTTGTTAAGCTCGGGGTTTGTGGAATACTTCGGTCTAAGCTACAGTAATTCTTTAACATCTTTATTATCTCTATATTCTTCTGCAACATTTTTAATCAAACTTTCCATATTCACTTTACCTCCCCCACCTAACTTTAATGTTCGAATCGCTTCAACCCATTGTCCTCTGCCTGATTGGCCTAGATTAACTAAAGATAAATCACCACCTGCTGCTATCCAGATTTGGTTGTCTCTCAATCCCGCTGGATAAAGCTTACACATAATTTCAACTAGCTTTTGCTCTCGAGTTAGTTCGGTTGTTATATCTGAAAAATCCAGTTGTTCCAGTAGACCAAACAAAAAGGCAGCTACGTTTGCAGAAGCGTAGAACTGAGATCCCTTACCGTCCATATCACTTTTGCCATCTACTAGGTCGGAGATGCTGCGAAGCAGTAAGGTTTTGATAAGCGGGCGCATGCGACAGACTTCCAGAAAGCCGAGGCCTTCCATTTCTATACCAAGGGCATGACTAGCGTTTTGTTTAAGAAACTTATGAAGATCTGAATTAATGGAGGCATCTATCTTTTCACCTGAAGCAATCGTTCCGGTGAAAGTTCGAATGACGGGAGCAAAATTCGAGTTCAGTAGATTTTCAACTTGTTGATTCCAAGCAGTACTTTTTGCGTACTGACTGGCCAACCGCTCCAGAGCATATGAAGAAGCACCAAACTGTGGACGTGGTTTAAAATTGTTATCACCTGTCTTTCCTCGCTCAAAACCGTAAACGTCCCGACCAATAATAATATCTCCAACTTCTACATCTTTCAGACCACCTGCCACACCTGCGAAAAAGACATATTCCGGTTCGAAATGAGCTATGGCACGTTCAGTTTCTATAGCTGCATTAACGTTGGTTTGATCAGTACGTGCAACGATCACATCAAGGTTTCGATCGTTACAGCGGTAGGTGCCTTTGGTGTAGTCGGTGCCAATTGTAGGATGTAGTATAGGCTCGATGTCTTTTAAATGCTGTTCGACTGCCGATCTCTCTACTTCAAGAGCAGTGAGAATTAAAATAGGTTTGTTCATAAAGTCTCTTTTAGTTTTCTGAGTATTTCATTATCAATATATATAGCGCTCATTTTACTTAGTAGTTTCTTTATTTTTGGTTTTCCATTGTTACGTAAGATTTGTACAGCAAAACTCCACTTTTCTCGGCCCGTACCTGTTGTTTGAATTTGTGACAAATCACCGCCTGCATTAACCCATAATCCATTTTGCTCTGGTCCAATTGGGAACAGACTAAATGCGGTTTCCAAAAATTCATTCCACCATTCATCGCTACTGACTGCATCTCGTTTTAACCCACTGGCAGAAAGTGTCAGACGTTGTAAGAACCTAAGTAAGTGGGTGCTTCGTAACAAAGCAGGTAATAGGTCGTTTCTACAAAAGCGATTATCGTACAGTTCTTCAGCTAACAAATTCCAGTTATTTTCATAAATAAGTCGACCAAGTTCTTCAGCTTCTTTTAGAGAAAATTGGTTTTCCTGTATTAACAGCTGTACGTGGTATTCTCTCAAACCGGGCAACACATCGAACAGTCGTAGTTTCTTCGTGAGAGAGATGGCTTTACTACTAACAACAAATTGTTGCACTTTCCGTGATCGCACTTCCTTTTTCAACTCAGACTCGAGATCTTTATAGTTAAATTTGCTAGTAGTACACTCATCGATTAGCTCGACAAGCGTGGCACTAACGAACTCTGAACGTGCTTCTTCAGGCAGTACAGACCAGATAGATGCCCGCTGTGGATAGTCCTTTAGACTATTATATTTTCCAATACTTATTGCTTTTAATAGAGTATTGTTAAACGGATTCCCAGCTAGCAAGTGATCAAGAATTTCAAACAGAGTTTGCTTTGGGTTGGGAATGCCTTGCCAAACCTCACTGCCTTGCTCAATCGCTGCTTGCCAACAATTCTGCCAACCTTCGCTGGTAATATCGATATTTTTCAGTAAACGGTTATTTTCGGTAATTAACTTTCCAGCGATGTGGTGCAAGCGAGCATCGGTATGACCGGCAGATTCGGATACAAATGAGCTACTCTTGATACATTCGGAAAGAGCTTGGAACGCTCGAGTATGATTTTCATCAGTATCGATAAGTAACTGAACTTCGATGGCGTTTTGTGCAGAATAAAGCTGCGCAGCCACTTTTGCATGTAGCACAAGCCAGTCCTTTTGTTCGGCCATGTGCAAAACCATTTCCGCAACAGCTGTTTCTAATTTTGGAGTTTTTTGGGTCAGTTCGTCTTCAGCATCATCTGGTAACCAGTAAGCGTGTTGGTCAATCAACTTAGGTTTTTTTTCCATCCATTGCCAAAGAATGGAAGCATCACTAGATTGTCGTTTTTTCAGACGGTTACGTGTATAGCTTAAAACCGAGCTGGCCCACCAGTTTTTTGAATTCGCTTCCAGTGCATTTGCTAACACCTCTCCACACTCCTTTGCTTTATTGCCTTTAAGAAGGTGGTGGTTGAGCCAATCGTTCAGAGCCTCCGTAATAGGACGTATTGCATTTGGAAAGCCTGCCCAGCTCTGGTATTGGAGAGCTATGATCAAATTTATAGGTGCATTGAGAATTGCTTTAATAATAGCATTCATCAGCTTATTTTTTCCTTTGATCCCAACCTTTTCACTGGGACTAACTTTCGAAATAAAATGAGCCAAGACTAATAAACGGTTAAGTTCGGGGTCACTGTCAAGCTTAAGGTAGACTTCACCATAATAGGCAAGTTTATTTAGCGCTTCTATGGAATCAATTTTTGGACTGAAATCATCGAATAACATTTCAAAGGAAGCTGTATTTTCAGCATCTTCTACCAGCCAGCTTGCGGCTAAGGATTGTAGGTTTTGTGATTCATGTTTATCAATTACACGAAAAGAATTCCTTTCCCATAAAGTTTCGGCATCTTCTGGAATGTATAGTAGATTGAGGCAGTCATTTTTCGCATAAGAAGGGCCAAATGCCGCTCCAATTTTTAGGTTTTGCTTTTCTCTGTTTGGTAACTTATCCCAAATTCGGGCTATCCATTCCCAGTAACCTTCCTCACCTAGCCAAACAAATGGCTGATTTCCCAACAAAGCATTGGTGGCGGCTGCTTCCCTTCCGTCTACGATTTCAATAGTCGTATTAGCTTCTTGCGAGACGTATTCAAATGAGTGCATTTTCACTTCTTTTTGAATACTATGTAGGTGGTATTGAAAAAGGTTACTGAGATTATTTACTTGATGCAGGTCTGTTTTTGGTATGAATAAAACATGCGAAAAAACTCGTCCAGAACGCAGCCCAGGGCTTCTATCGGGAAACGTCTTAATCAGCAGAAAGTGATCTTCGACAAATAAACCACGTACCACGAAGCTGGATAAAACTCCGTCTTCAGGTCTATCGGCCAGATCAGTGTAGCCGCTCACCCGACTGAATAGTTTATTTTTTTCATCGGATGCAGCCAACAGACCATGCCCGGAGGTTTTCCCTTGCACTTCTCCGTATATAGCTTGGTGGATAATAGTCATAAGGTCAGAGCTTTTTCGATGAGGCGGGTCAGATCTTTTTCCCTCGGGTTATCGTCCAATACCAGATAACCGAAATTTTCAGGCATATCGTCCAAGTATTTGTCGCGGTCCTCTTCCGTTTTCAGCGGAAATTCCTGTGCAGACACGCCAATGATATCGAAGGCTACTGGCAACCAATTGGCCGTAATAAACTGTGTAAACAACGGCATCTTTTGCTGCAAAATTCCTTTCGGTGTCAAATCAGTTCCCAGTTCGTCCCAGCAGGTTAATGCAATGAGCAATCGAGGTGTATTAATAGGGTCTTTCATTCCTGTACCGCGTGCGTGCAACAAGACTTGTACTAGCTCGATGAATTGGGATTGATTGGAAGTACCGAAAACTGGTAAATTCGATTCTTTCTGATTTTTTTCGGCATACCCCTTCTTACTTAAGTCGAAGCGTTGTTCAATTTCTGAGGGGCGAATGAAGAGAATCCAACGGTCGTTTGTTTTCGCTCGCTCAATCCATGTTTTGTCATATTCCATTAGTGCTACGAGGTCACGTACCTGTTCCCCACCATAATCTTTACAATGTAACACGAACTCCTGCCTTTCGTATATGACAGGTATTTTGACCTCCAAGTTATCTGTTGATGGAGTTGGCTCTGTTTCTTTCCCATCAGCAAGTTTATTATAAGCACTTTTTATACCATCTATATTCTCAGGTGCTGAAGCCAATTGTAGCTTTCCCTTCTTCTCCAATAGTCGACCGTATAATTGCGCTAGGAATGTAGTTTTTCCTGTTCCAGGCGGCCCAATAATCAATATTTCGTTATTTACTGCCATAGCTGCCTCGATATAAAAAGAAAAAATCATTTGTTTGAATAGATGCAGGTGCGATACGCAGTGGTTGTGGGTTGGTCAGTAGGTTAAGCACCGTCTCTGCAACGCTTATATTATTAACATGGCATAACTGGTCGGAGTCAGATTTCGAATAATTACTAATTTCCAGTGAGGTAGCCTCAGGAAAGGTTTCGGACAGGCTTTGTTCAATGGCATCTACAATATTTTCACGCATATTCTTGGCTAGGTCAGCTTTCGACCATATGATCACCACTGGCCTACCTCGAACCCTGCTTTTGACCTGTTCCGCTAATTGAATGATGTCACGTTTCGCCTTACCCCGCTGCTCAACAATTGCCTCGCAATCAACAAAAAACAGGAAGGCATGAGCGTTACCATAAATCCAACGGGCATTTTCAGCAGCAGGGTCGTTCACATTATCTGCCCATTTTGAAAATACTTCGCCTGATGAGTCAGCAAACAAGATATCGTGTAAAAAACCATCGTGGCGTAGTGCCAGGTGGTAGAGGCTGTAGAAATCTTTATTGGAAGGCGTGGCATCTGGATTTCGAACCGTGCCATCTTCCTGAACTTGCAATGTTTTAGCCTGTAATTCCCACCCGTTCAGCGTATAGCTACCGGCAAAGTCCCAGTTTTCAATGAGCTTACCGTTGAATAGCAGCGAATACAGCATGGCCAGGTAGGTAGTTTTACCTGCCCCAGACGATCCTACCAAACCAATAATCTTGGGTTTTCCCCTATGTGCTAGAAGGTCGAGTTGTTCAGGATGCAACCATTCTCCCGTCCATGGAATGGATGTAGCAGCAACCGTACTTTTTATAGTTTTAGCTGATATTTCCGTGACTTCTTCTTTTAGGAAAAACTCACATAGTTCGTGCAGAGGGCCCGCGAGTTCAATACATATATCGTCAGGTGCATAGCAACCTTTTTTAGTACATCTCCGCTTTGCCATGTCTCGCCTTATTTATCTGTTGCCAATTTTTGCGCTTGTAACCCATGAAACAACCACACTGCTAGATCGGACGCCGTCAGTTTGGCATCTTCGTCAATACCAGTTTCTGTAAAAAAATGAGAAGTTTCATTGGAATATAAAACATTGGCCCATGCGTTAAGCAAGGGCTTGCGTTGTTCCTCTTGTGCTGTATATATTTTCAATGCTGATTGGATTTCCTCGTGCAGGTTAAGGCTATCTTCTAACCAGTCTATAAGTGGGCGTTCTTCGGCTACCTGCTCTCTGTGAACATCTTTCAGCGTTTCTCGCAGTAAATAATCTAAGCTTTCTGGGTAAATAGGCTCCACTTGTTCGGCAAGATCGTACGCCATGCAAACGGTTGCGTTTAACAGATCAAGGCTACGGTAACTAGCATTCAAAGAACGGGAATAAAGCGATTGTTTCCACCACAGAAGCTCACTACGCTTGTTGTTGGCGGTGATGTTGTTGACGATAGAATTATCCAACTCTTCGAAAAACGGTTTGAGTTGGACAAAAAGGGATTGGGCTTGTTGGGATAAAGCTGAATTAACAACTTGAATAATTCCTGTAGCTGAGTGTTCAGCCATAAACTTAGGCCATTCCCAGGAATTTTGACCATGATGGTGAGGGTTCTTTCCTCCTCCAGCTTGCTGACTCCATGCTGAATGGACCATCGCATCGAGTAACTGTTCCTTTAGAGACTTCTCATCTATTTCAGTCGCTTTAACTGCTGGAATAGAAATCTCAACTTCATTAAATTCTCTGACCTGAAGCTTATGACCGACTCCCCATCTCGCTTGCCCGCTCTCCTCCGCTCGGTCGGCCAACTCCTGAAAAAGCCCACGAATCGAACTCTCCTCCGCACCAAGCTGGTAATGCTCGATCACATCACGGACGGTTAGCCAAACTAACGTAGCCGTAGCTGAATCCTTTCTCGATAGCTGGGATAGCGCTTCTAGAATCACTGCCCGTACGTAGGTGGTGGATGTATCATTAGTAGCTGTCACACCATTCTTAAAAGTAGGCCACTTTTTAATAATAATCTTTTCCACTTGTTGCACTACCGGATCGTTGCCTTTTACCTTTGGGTCGAGCGCAACTAGGGTATACGGAATGATATCCGATTTTACTTTTTTCCTTGTTAGGTTTTTTTCAAGTTCTTTTACCGCCTTCTTCAGGTTTTCAATGTTTTCCGTAACATCAGTTTTGATATGCTGTTCGTTAAGATAGGTTTGAAGTATTGACTCAGTCATTCAAATTGTCCTTTTTTCTTGTTCAATAAATAGAACATCAAAGATTACTATATATTTTAACCGCTTACTTTGTCCCATTTTAGTGGTTTATAACACCCCAAGTATGAAGTTTAATCTTCCCGAGTGAATTTGTTAATATTGCGGTTTGTTAAGTCAAGCAGCCTAATATTTTTATTACGAATAGAATAACCAAACCAATTCCTACAAAACTTGTAACCCTAAAGGTAAATCTGAATACAGCTCCATAAGTTAATATTTTGCTAAAATGATTTCGATTCTTATTTTCTTCAATTAAGTTTGCATTCTCATTTATGAATATACCAATGGCGCTGTCTGAATTATTTTCTAGTGTTTCTAATATTGACTCTGACTGCTTAATTAAAAATGAAGTTCTCTGGTCTAGCTTCCAAAAAACAATAGATACTAAAACAACGAATATACTTAAAAATGTACCCATATACAGAAGATCATTGGACGCTTGAAGAGTTGCTCCAATACCCGCACCCAAACCCGCTATAATAAATAAAAAATAATTAAATAAAGTTGTTCTTTGGCTAGAATGCAATTCAAAATACTTCCATGCGTGCTCAAAAGCTTGCTCAGAACTTATCCTATTGGTCATAGATATCTCTACTTTATAGTTCTTGATTTAATCATAAAACAGGCTAATTACTTATCTACAGTGTGATTTTACTCTAAGCTATGTCTTATAGACTCCTTCAATATGTATGTATGCTAATCTAAATAAGGTTAGCCCTGTTTAAAGCAGCTCTATTTTAACAAAATATGACAATAAGTTCTCAAGTAAAGCTCACCGTTTATTAGTAATTTATCTAAGCACTATCCTAATATTTTTTGTTGGTATAATAAAAAATATATTTAAATAAATTATTCTAAATCAATAATTTAAGATTAATATGTGGTTTATACTGGGCCCAGCACACATTGCAAAAAACAAAAACCCTTACAGTAATTACAGTATGCTTTATTATGTGGCGGATATCTATCATGCGGAGCAGCGCGAAAATGAGCGTAACCAGCAGCGACTACGCTTAATATTTGCTAACGGTATTTAGTCCAATATGCTTATTCGCTCTTTAGCTACTGCTCAATATAAATATGAAAACAGCTACCAGCTAATTATTACTGATCTTGACTGGATGAATGATGAGCTCGCCAAAAAACTTGGAGACGAGCGACAACCTATATAAGGTGATAGAGTGGTTCAAAGTTCCCTTTGATGAAATAGAAAAAGTCATTAATCTGGTTATCACTGGGGACATTTAAAACTATCGCATGAATGGTGCGGCTGGCAAGGTGGTTATGAGATAGTAAGCTTTTGCAAACGAAATTCATATCTATATTTTAAAATAGTTAGATGTGATTACCTATAATATTGCGGGTTTGCAAATCGCATTTATAGAAATACTTATTATCAGCCAAAACTTGAATATGCTATAGCGATATTTCATCTAAGCTAGGATTGATAAGGCCTACACTATAAATTATGAATAATAAGATTTGTCAGGTGGCTTTGTGAAAGTCGGGGTTTGTAGCAGCGGCTAGCTATGAGGTTCGTCAGTTTGGGGTACGCTCAGCAATGTCTTGCTATGAGGCACGCAAACGCTGCCCAAATGTCATATTTGTCAGACCACGTTTTGAAGTATATCGAGCTGTTAGTAGAGATATTCGAAATCTCATGTATCGCTTAACGCCTCATGTTGAGCCATTATCATTAGATGAAGCTTATCTTGATGTTACTGGAATCAGTGTACATAAAGGCTCAGCGACATTGATGGCCAATTGGTTAAGAGCACAAATATTACAACATACAGGACTGACCGCTTCTGCTGGTGTCTCCTTCAACAAGATGTTAGCCAAGATTGCTTCTGACATCAACAAACCCAATGGCACCGCTATTATTACACCCAAAGATGCTGATGCTTTTATCAGCACGTTACCTATTGAACGATTTCATGGTATCGGTAAAGCAACAGCAAAACGATTGCATACCATGGGTATAACCAATGGTGCTGATTTGCGACGTACATCAGCTGATGTACTGGTACAAGAGTTTGGCAAGCGTGGACAGTTTTATCATGATATCGCTCATGGTCGGGATGAACGCGCTGTCCAATCTGAGCGTCTGCATAAATCTGTTGGTTCGGAGACAACTTTTAGAGAAAACCTAGATGATGATACGGCGCTACGCATCCAAATCTATGAACAGAATGCGGATGCCTTTCAACAGTTACACAAAAAAAATCTGATTGCTCATACTATAACACTCAAGGTTAAGTACGCTGACTTTACTCAAATTACTCGTACGCATACGCTAACTACCCCTTTTAGTAGCGCTGAATCTGCACATTACTGGTTAGATAAGCTATTCTTAGGTATTCCACGCCAGATCCCTATTCGGTTAGTCGGCGTCACATTCTCTTCATTAGCATCTGCAGCCCAGTCATTGCCTCAATTGAATTTATTTGAATAAATCAAAAGCAAATTACTGTTGAAGTAGTTAGAACGTATAATTTATGCTTAGGCTATTTATATAAATTAAATATATTTTGTGCACGATGACTACTTAGTAAAGAAAGCTTTTATAGCAGCATTTCTGCTACAATTATGCCAAAATTTCTATTCATTTAAAGACTAACTATGACCAACTCTCACACTGCATCTTCCGACTCTAACGCCCCGATTAATAACAATGAGAACAGCGATGCCTTAGACTATCTGAGCGTGGAAGATTATGACTATGACCTACCAGACCGCTTGATTGCGCGATATCCACTGGCACAGCGATCTGCTTCAAAACTTTTGTATTTACCTGACCTAAATGCTACCTCTGTAAAGGACTGTTTGTTTTCTGAGCTACCTGAATTATTAGACGCTGGAGACCTGATTGTCTTTAATGATACAAAGGTGATGAAGGCACGTTTATTTGGTCAAAAAGATACCGGCGGTAAACTTGAGGTCTTGATTGAGCGCTTGGTTAGTGTCTCAGACTTAGATATAGCAACATTGCATTTAAAAGATTCAAATAATGAGTCAGTTAATCAAGAACATATTGCACTTTGCCATGTAAAAGCCAGCAAAGCACTGAAACTCGGACAGCGCTTTCAACTGGCTGATAGCCATATGAGTGGTGTGATGATTGGTCGTCAGGATAATTTGTTTGTTTTAGCATTTGACACATCAATCTTGCCTGATTTAGAACTTTATGGCGAGCTACCTATTCCACCTTACTTTGAACGTCATGCTGATGACACTGATAATACCCGTTATCAGACTGTATTCCATGACCCAGCCAAGCTTGCAAGTGTTGCTGCCCCAACAGCAAGTTTGCACTTTGACGACTTGGTGCTTAATAAGCTGTCAGAAAAGGGCATCAATACTGCTTTTGTGACATTACATGTTGGCGCTGGTACCTTTGCGCCAGTTAAGACAGATAACTTGCTTAATCATACTATGCACAGTGAGTATGCACATCTACCACAAGCAACTGCCGAACTGATTAATCAGACGCATGCGAATGGTAACAAAGTTATTGCTATTGGTACTACGGTGACTCGTGTTCTTGAAACGGCTTATCAAAAAACAGCTATCAATGGACAAGCACTTTCTAGCTGGTCAGGGGACACGGACATCTTCATTTATCCAGGGTTTAAATTCGGTGTTATTGATCGTTTGCTAACAAACTTTCATTTACCCAAATCGACCTTGCTGATGTTAGTATCAGCTTTTTCTGGCAAAGCGTCAATTGAATACGCCTATCAACATGCCATTGAAAAAGAGTATCGTTTTTTTAGTTACGGGGATGCCATGCTACTTGATAAGAAAATGAGTTAAACATTAAATAAACACTTATGCACTGGACGCAACAGTTGTGAAATAAACTGGTAAACTAAACCATACTTTGCTATAACAGCAAAGATAACTAAAATCCTAAAGGACTGCTCATGTCTTGTCATTTATCTCGTCGCTTGACTCCTGTACATCGCGCGGTATCGATGGCATTACTTTATTCTGTAGGTTTAGCCGCTATTATTCCAAGTGCGCAGGCTGCAACTATCGGTAATACAGTCGTTAGCTCAGCTCAACATGAACCGTTGAATGCAAGTATCGCGATTACTGATATACAAGCGTCTGATTTTTCAGCGAGCTTGGCCAATCCAGTCATATATCAACAGATGGGCTTGACTCCGACCGACTCAATGAAGGTACGTTTTCAAGCAACTTCAGCGACCAGTGGCAAGGTGTTAATTAGCACATCAAAGCCTGTATCCAATCCTTTCGCTGATTTGGTCTTATCGATCAATGATAGTGGGCAGCAAAATGTCGTACCAAAGACATTATTAATGCCGTTAAACGATAGCCTACCGATTAATACAACTCCAAAGAATATTGTCAAAGCTACTCAAAAACTCAATCTTCCTAGTGTTTCTGCAAGCACAGCCAAACCGTTGACCGTAAGAAAAGGTGCGCCGCCGCCACTAATATCAGTATCCAACACTGTTGAAAATCAGCTAGCTCTAGCAAACATAGCAGCAGTTAATCCTTCTGTTTCTAGACCAGCATCTGACATACAAGCACCAACAGTAACAGCGACTTCGCAGACTAGCAATCTTACTTACGCACCTAGTCGGCTTGATAACGGTCGCTTGAATAACAGCTCTGATATCAAGAACACCAGCAGTAATGTAAAGAAGACTGACAACAGCTTTAGTTCATCGAATCGTTTAGATAGCAGTGCTTTGAGTGCAAATAATAGCACTGCAACTACAAAAGCTATTGCCAATGATAGTACTAAAATAAGTAACAAAAACATTCCAATTTTAGATAAAGTATTGATTGATAAACCACTCGACACTCTAAATATTCAGGTCACACGACAAATACAGCCAAGTCGTAAAAAAACAGACGTTGACGCATTGTCCACACCTGATCCGACTACTAGTGTTATAGCAAGTAGTACTGAGAACAGTAATCCTAGCGTCATAGAAGCTTCTATTAATAATGCAACTTCTAATAATGCAGCTTTAAAAAATACTAATAGCGCTACAAACAATACGCCTTCAAATGACGTAACAATAGACAACTCAACAGTCAATCAATACCAAGTACAACGTAACGATAGTCTATGGATTATTGCTCAACAGATTGCGCAAGAAAACGACTTAGATACTTCAGTTGTGATGAAACAGATTCAATCGCAAAATCCTGACGCTTTTATCAATAAAGACGCGGATCAATTGAAAGCAGACGCTAAGCTTATTTTACCCAGCTATGATGTCATACCATCGCAGAAAAAATTAGAAGCGGCTATCGATGCGCAAAGACAATATATTCGCAGAGCAAATACAGCCGCAATGCAAAAAACAGCTCAGAGAGCTTTTAAAAAACCTTCTATAAGTACGCAAGCGGCTAAGCGCCCCAAAAAATCCACAACGACTAAAACACAGACCTTATCAAAAGCACAGTTTTCTGTACTTGCGCCTGGGCGAAATGGGAATGCAGATGGCACTCAAGCAAAGTCGGCATCAAACACAGGAAATGGTTTGAATACAGATATATTGGAAACCCTCAAAGCATCTCGACAGCAGACAGCATCACAGGCCCAACGTTTATCAAGTACGAGTAGCACTCTTAGTAGCTATACTAAGAAAATTCAACTACAAAACCAAAAATTAGCTGAGCTACAAGCTCGTCTCGAGAAATTACGCAATCAATAATTGCCTAACTGACTCATACATTAGATTGTGATCACAGGCGTAGGAATAACTATGGACAATATGCTATATATCATTGCCGGATTGGCGCTTATCTTATTAGTGGCGGCTTTGTTTTTGCGTAAAAATAAGGCACAGAAATCACCACCACCTATTAATTCAAGAGAAGATGCGTCTACTCTATCGCCAAAAGTAGATTATGGTACTCCTGCCCATACTAGTGTCAGCAATAGCCATAAATTTGACCATATCACTATTGCTCAGCGTTTTATGGATCAACAGCGCTACGACAAGGCGATCGAAACCATTAAACGTGGTTTAAGTGAGAAACCTCACGACAGTGCATTGTCTCTTAAACTACTCAGCGTATACGCTACGATAAATCAGCCAAAAGATTTCAATAATGTTTATGAAACTATAAAAGTACATAGTGATGAGAGCACTATTGTTCGTGCCAATGAGCTAAAAAGCTTATATTTGGAAGAGCCAAATCCAGTAGCCCCACAGGCTCAAGAACTACCAGCAGAAGATACGACTAACTTTGAAAGTATAGACTTTGATTTGCCGACGAGTAACATTGATACTGATACAATGTCTAGTCATTCAGTTATTGAAAACACTAACGATAATGTCATGAATGCACCTATCGAAAGCTCGGTCATCTCATCTGGAACTGGCCTTGATACTGAGGAGGACAACTTTGATCTGACCCTCAGCGATTTAGAGAATGGTTTCGATACACCTAGTGCGACAAGTGAGACTTCTGTCACACCATTAGACGACGTAAACAACGACATTTTAGAAGCCTCTGTTAACGATAATATTAACAATAGCGAAGATGACGATCTTAGTGACTTTGAATTTGACTTTGGTTCATTTGACGACAACACTTCGACTGAAGCTTCAGTAGATAATAATTCTTCGCATAGTGATAGTAGCCAGGAAACAATACTAGAAGAAGATTTTGTCTTGGACTTCGATGATTTAGCAGCCGATGCAGACAAAGAAAACCTCACAACTAATGACGTATCTTTCAACTCGGAAGAACATTCTATTGATACTATTCAAAGCAATGAAGATGACTTTGCCTTATCTTTAGACAGCCTAGATACATCAGATGACATCGATACTGTCTCCAATGATGACCTATCTACGACTGAAAACGATAATGATTTCGATAGTTTCATTCTTGAAAACACTGATTTTGAGAACAATGCTTCTGAGAACATCACTCTTGAAGAAGACAGCTTTGCAGATATCAACCTTGAGGAACCATTACTTCATGATGAGATAAAGGTTTCTGATGTTGAAGAATCAAATATCGCACCTGCTGCATCACTGAGATTTGATGATAATACACTGATAGATGACGATTTTAATATTGATGACATTGACTCTTTATTTGACACCCCGTCGACTGATACCCCAGTTCCTATAGCAGCACCAGTTGAGAGTGACGCTCCTGTTATACCTCAAGAGACTGAGTCAGCAGAAGATTTCTCATCGCGTTTCGCAGCAGATTTTGATTTTGTGAAGTCGTTAGACAGTAATCAAGTAACGTTAAACCTAGCAGATCAATATCTACAACTGGGTGAATACGACAGTGCAAAACGCTTACTCAATGAAGTGATAGCTCAAGGTAATGACGAACAGAAACAGAAAGCACAGATATTGCTTGATCGTACTGCATAGTCAATAGCCTAGTCTTTCATCAGCAAGTACTTCCTAATCACGAGGTGCTTGCTGATTTTTTTTGCATTTAACTCCAATACTATCTATTATTAAACTCTTTAGCCATCGTTGCTCAAACTCTCCAGCACTTCTTTTCTTCCATACTTGTTTACTGTGTTGATACTATGCCATCTTCTGTTATGCTCAAGAATCTATCCGATCCTATTCAACTGATTTATGCTGGCGGCACTTTTGGTAGCTACGGCAGACCTTTAGCGCCATTATCAGCAGAAGTGTTTCTGCCTACTCTACAAAAGCTTTTTGCTACACAAGACAGTAAGAATAACTTATCGACAGTCTCATGGTTAAAAAACACCCTGATTAAAGATAGTAGTCAACTTACTCCTAGCGATTTTACGCATTTCTATCAACTACTACTCAATGCTTATGCAAAAGGTGATAGACGTTTTGTACTCATCACTGGCACAGATACGCTGAGTTATTTAGGCGCATTTTTAGCAGAGGCTTTTGCAGGTAGTGATATTTGTATTGTTCTGACCGCAAGTATGCGTCCGTTATTAGACAGTGAGATATTGCATTCCTACAACATCGATGAACATAGTGATGCTTGGGGCAACCTCAACGACTCATTAAAACTAGCGGCTGCTGGTGAGTCAGGCGTAAAGATTAGTTTCGGCGGCGAATCATGGCCTGCTCAAACGGTGCAAAAGATTCACAGTCATGACCTGATGGCATTTACTGGTCATTCTCGCGCCGCTTATCCAGCCAATAGTTATATAAAAAATTTACCTGATACTCGTAGGCAACATTGGCTTGACGACCAACAAGACTTGCTACCCAGTATTAAAACACGTGCTGAAAACGCAAGTATCCATGCACTATATTGCTTACCTAACGATGTTTCTATCATAGACAATCAGCTACAAGCTTTATTGTCGCAGCCACCATGTGGCATTATTCTATTGGGATTTGGCGCCGGCAACATTCCTTACTCAGCTGCATTAGCAGAGACACTGACCCTTGCTCATGAGCGTGGGCACATGGTGATATCAGCCAGTCAATGTCCGTTCGGCGGCGTCAGCGACAGCTATGCGGCAGGCAGTTGGCAATATGATCATCATGTCATTGCTGGTGGTCGTTTAACCATACCTGCTATTTATGCTCGATTACTATGGTTACTACTTCGCTATGATAGTCCTGCAAGACGCAAACAGCGTTGGTTAAATAATATTAACCAAACTGGCACCAGCATCAAGAAACGTTAAGCGACTTTTAATTCATTCCAATTTTATAAGTTTAGAAACCCTAATGTCTGAAATTGAAACTATCGAAACTGAACCAACCTACACTTTAGCGATTGCTATTGAGTTCTTGGGTACCCATTATCATGGCTGGCAACGGCAACGAGAAGTTTTGGGCGTACAAGAAGCGTTAGAGACAGCTATTGGCAAAGTCGCCAATGAGCCAGTAGAAGTCATCGCAGCTGGGCGTACTGATGCAAGCGTACATGCTAGCAATATGATTGCCCATTTTACGACTCATGCGTATCGCCCTACTCATAACTGGTTACGCGGTGTGAACAGCTTGCTCCCCGATGATATTGCTCTACGCTGGATACAACCCATGCCAGCTGATTTTCATGCGCGCTTTGGTGCTATTGCTCGTCGCTATCGTTATATTACGCTCAACCAAGCACAGCGCCCCGCAATACTAAATCATCAAATAACGCATATTTATGAACCGCTTGACTTAGAAGCCATGCAGCAAGCAGCGGCCGATATTGTAGGCACACACGATTTTAGTAGTTACCGTGCTGCTGCCTGTCAATCCAATCAGCCAGTACGTACGATTAGCCATGCAAACCTTTTTGCTCATGGTCAGTTTATCGTTTTTGATATACAAGCAGATGGATTTTTGCATCATATGGTGCGTAATTTGATGGGTACATTGTATGCTATTGGTAGGCATGAGCTAGAACCAACAGATTTTTTAAATATTTTGCATAAAAAGGATCGAACGATTGCACCGCCCACCGCTTCAGGTGATGGGCTGTATTTTATCAATGCTTATTATCCTGAACGTTTTCAAAGCCTTTTACCAGATGCACTACTAACACCTGTTTGGTTAAATTTGCCTGAATAAATTAATATAATTTAGCATACATATCACTTACATACTGTCAAGTCAAAAGCAGGTGCGTATTGCTTTAAGCCACTAACTTACGTATAATATGGGCTTATTTTTTAATTGATTGATACAAATTATGGCAAAAGACGATATTATTGAATTTGAAGGCGAAGTCATTGATACCCTTCCTAATACTTTGTTCAAAGTTCGTTTAGAAAACGGGCACGAAATCATTGCGCATATCTCTGGTAAGATGCGTAAGCATTATATTCGTATCTTGACAGGTGATAAGGTTAAAGTTGAAATGACGCCTTATGACTTATCTAAAGGCCGTATCACCTACCGTGGTAAGAACTAAATACTTACTAATCAATATGATTATGAAAGTATTCACACTGGTAAAATAGACAACCAATAACTGGATAGCTACGTTATCGCTGATAGCTGATATAGACGCTTGGGTGGTTTAACTGATAATAATAATGAAAATACTAACCTACTCATTATTGTCTGTCACAGTTTTAGTTATTTAGTATTCGCTGTTTATTTTTACCCAAAAATACCGCTCAATGTCAGCGGTATTTTTTTGTCTGCGCTTTATGAATTAATTAGATTATGAATTAAGTGAACTCAACGGTAGCATCATTCTCAATAATACCCAACAGCGCCAATGCATCCCAATTGGTGAGGCGAACACAGCCTGCCGATGCCTGACGGCTAATACGCTCAGGATCTGGTGAACCATGAATTCCATATGAAGGCTTGCTTAGCCCAATCCATACTGAACCAACTGGATTATTGGGGCCTGGCGGTATGATAGATTTTTCACCATTGTCACCCGTATAGGTATAATTGGGTTCATGAATTTTAACTTTAACCTGATGCGTACCCGTTGGTGAAGGTGTTTCTGTGCTGCCTACTGTCGTCGGATAGCTAGCAATCAAGTTGTTGTTTTCATCATACGCATAGAGTGTTTCAGTGGCTTTGTCAGCAGTTACGCGGCTTACTGGCGTAGTGTTAGGATTACCTGGGTTGTAAACGGTAATAGTTTCACCACTTTCAAAGTTGGCATTGGGATTGAGTGATTTTAGATAATCACGACTGATATGAAATTTTTCGCCCAAAGATTCTAAGACGCTTTCATAATACATCCCCTCTAACTCAGCTTTGGCTTCTGCGCCAGCCGGAATCTGAGTTGTCTTGACGCTCACGTCAGCATCGGTTAACTGATAGCTAACCAATACCGGTTGTGAGGTAAGTGTGCTGTTTTTGGTTAACGCTTGCCACGTTTTTTCGTCCAGCGATTCTGTTACTGGTAGGCCCTGCGCCTTTTGAAACGCTTGCATGGCTTTGCGCGTATTTTTTCCCCAGTAGCCATCTATTGCACCAACACCACTATGATTCCAGTTTAGTAACGCTTGTATTTTAGTACCGACATTTCGATCTATTTTGCTATCGACTTTCCATGTGGCGTCATTTACTTTTTTGGCAGTTTCCGACAGCTCTGTTGTGCTGTATTTAATTTTGGGCAGTAGTTTATTCAACGATTTGGCAGTGTTGCTATCACCTGTTATTTGCTGACTGACACCATTAGTGACTGGACTTATATCATTGCTGTCCATCATCGTACTGTCTGTTTTCTCAGTATTGGTACTGTCGCTATTCTGCGTACTCATAGCGCTCACATCAGCTTCTGCACCCACATTCATATTGCTATCTGTCGTAGTAGCCTCTATAGTGGTATCCATACCGTTATCTATCGAGCTATTACCAGCCGACTTATCTTCAGTCGTTTGTACGCTGTTTTCAGTAGTGTTGGCACTGCTGCAACCTACTGATAATAGTGATGCTGTTCCTATCGCAGCAACAACGCCACCAACTTTTAGTAGTTGAGACATAAAAACTCCTAAACAATTACTATCTATCAAAAAAATATCGCACCGAAAAAGTATCGGAAAACTTGCTGTAGCAATATACTGCCATAGCAACACCACCAATCCCTAACAGCTTTATGTTAATAACTGACTATTCTTATTAATCATTTGTTAATAAAGCACTTAAACATACTGGTTTGTTTACAGTCAGACATGACTCTCTGCCTAAAATATAAAAAACCCATAAGCTACTTAATAACTTATGGGTTTAGAGAATATAGAAAAGACTGACAATGAAATTTATATGGTACTGGTGAACTTACGATAATTTAGCTAAGACCGCTTGACCCATTTCTTTGCAGCCTACTTGTTTGAGTCCAGCTTCACTGACATCTAAAATATCAAGCGTACGTAAACCATCATCGAGCACATCACTAACCGCCTGTTCGATCGCTTGTGCAGCCTCTTCTTGTTTGAAGGTATAACGCAGCATCATCGCAACAGACAAGATAGTCGCTAATGGATTGGCTTTGTCTTGTCCTGCGATGTCTGGCGCTGAACCATGGCATGGCTCGTACATACCTTTACCTGACTCGTCGAGGCTCGCTGATGGCAACATACCGATAGATCCTGTCAACATCGCGGCTTCATCAGATAAGATATCACCAAACATATTACCTGTGACCATGACATCGAATTGCTTAGGATCTTTAATCAATTGCATACAAGCATTGTCAGCGTACATGTGTGATAGCCCCACATCGCTATAGTTAGCTTGTTGCATTTCGATAATCGTCTGTTTCCACAGTTCGGTGACTTCTAATACATTGGCTTTATCAACTGAACACACTTTAGCTGCGGTACCTGCTGCGTCGGCGCGCGTTTTTGCTAGCTCAAAGGCCACCTTACCAATACGCTGAATCTCACTTGTGCTATACACCATTGTGTTATAGCCCTGCTGCTCACCATTTTCTAGTGTACGGATACCACGAGGCTCACCGAAATAGATACCCCCTGTCAGCTCGCGAACAATCAGTAGGTCCAGACCAGAGATAATTTCAGGTTTGATACTTGAAGCATTGGCCAACTGTGGATAAAGCTTGGCTACGCGTAGGTTGGCAAACAAACCAAGTTCACCGCGAATCTTCAGCAAACCGCGTTCAGGGCGTTTACTACGCTCAATCGCATCCCACTTAGGACCACCGACTGCGCCTAGCAATACGGCATCTGCGGCACGGGCACGGGCTAGTGTTTCATCTGGTAAAGGCTCACCAGTTGCATCAATAGCCACACCACCAATCAATGCAGACTCAAGCGTTAAATCAAGTGAAAACTTATCATTAACAGCATTGAGCACGTCAATGGCTTGAGCCATAATTTCAGGGCCGATACCATCACCCGCTAATGTTAAAATCGTTGCCATACTAATCCTTTTGGAAATATTTTTATTCGTTGGTTATATTTTTGAGCATTTCATGCTCATATTTTATACTGTAGCTCTTTTGGCTTTGGGTACTGATATTGCTGCTTTAGCCATACCAGTTTCTACAAACTCACCTTGATGTTCAGCATCTAGCTTCTTACAGAATCGGCGCTGTACTTTGGTATCCTGCAATAGCTCAACACATAAAGGTTCAGGTGATGCTGTGTCCAACAAACTACCTGATTTTTCACTATTCTTTTTTTGATAAGCACGTAACTGATAAGTACCAGCTTCCGTAAAATCATGAATCATCGCAAAACGCTCAACGTAACCCATGTTGTTTTCTGGATAAAAATTAACATGCACTTCACGTTTCGCAGGCTTAACCCGTGCATAATAATTGGTCAAGCCCGGCATACTTGAAGCTGCTAACGGTACAATTTTTATGGCATTCTTATTGACGAGTGGTGTCATATCCATATCCATTGGTGTTTTTGCTGTACCTTCTTGGCGTGGTAGAGCCGTGATAATCTGGGGATTGATTGGCTCATGACTATTAGGCGCCATAATGAGTGTTTTATCTATCTGCACAATTTCACAATGATATGTACCCACACACGCAATATTTACTTCACCAGCAATAGGTTTAATTTTACCAACCCACGCTTCGGCACTCTCTGCCTCGTCTATTTTTTGATAGCCCGTCAACAGCTGACAGCCTGACAGTAATAAGCTTACAGCAACAATTGTGCTTGTCCATAGAGCATAATTTTTTGTATTCATAATGGCGGCTACTATTCAAGAGAGATAATAAAATGTAGTGAAAAACTAACTTTCATTTTAGACAGTTCACCGCCATAACTCAACGCTACATTGCGACTACATCACAGTTTTATGAGTAGTAGGTTAGGACGTTATTCACTACGCTCGTACGTCATTAAATATCCAAGGTGTTTTTTGCATCATTTCTTGTTCATAATCTTTAATAGCATCACTTTGCTGCAAAGTTAGACCAATGTCATCAAGTCCATTTAACAAACAGTGCTTACGAAAAGCGTCTACTTCAAAAGCATACTCTTCACCAGTTGGTGTGATAACGACTTGACGCTCAAGGTCTGCGGTCAACTCATAGCCTTCGTTATCAAAAGTCGCCTTCATTAACGTATCTACAATCGCTTCATCCAATACGATCGGCAACATGCCATTTTTAAAGCAATTATTGTAGAAGATATCTGCAAAACTTGGAGCAATTACCGTACGGAATCCATACTCTGATAACGCCCAAGGTGCATGCTCACGACTAGAGCCGCAACCAAAGTTTCTGCGCGCTAGCAAGATGGTAGCGCCTTGATAACGAGACTTATTCAACACGAAGTCTGGATTGATGACTCGTGTGCTGTTGTCCTGACCAGGATAACCTTCGTCAAGATAGCGCCAATCATCAAATAGATTCACGCCAAAACCTGTACGTTTGATAGACTTCAAAAACTGTTTTGCGATAATCTGATCGGTATCAACGTTTGCACGGTCAAGTGGGCAAACAATACCTGTTTGGGTGTTATAAGCTTGCATAAAATTTCCTATCAATTATATTTTTGCTGGCTGATAATACTGATGAGCTTAGTAGACAATAAATAAGTTTTTACCATATGTGACACCATTGTTATATATTTACTGCTCATATAAGTATGGTGTCAACTACTCACTATCAGTCTTAAAACGTACGAACATCCACAAAATGACCTGCCAGCGCTGCTGCGGCTGCCATTGCTGGGCTTACCAAATGCGTACGACCACCATTACCCTGACGACCTTCAAAATTACGGTTAGATGTTGAGGCACAGTGCTCTTGCGGCTCAAGTTTGTCCGCATTCATCGCAAGACACATTGAACAACCCGGCTCGCGCCATTCAAAGCCAGCTTCAGTAAACAGCGTATCCAAACCTTCAGCCTCTGCTTGCAACTTCACCTGTCCTGAACCTGCAACAACGATCGCTTCTTTTACATTATTAGCAACTTTACGACCTTTGATGACCGCTGCCGCGTCACGTAAGTCTTCGATACGTGAGTTAGTACATGAACCGATAAATACGCGATCCAGTTGGATATCCGTAATTTTCTGACCGGCTTCTAACCCCATATAAGTATAAGCACGTAACCAGCCTTCTTCTTGGGCTTCATCAATAGCTTGGTTCGGTGTCGGTACAGATTGTGTGATATCTACGACCATCTCAGGTGACGTGCCCCAAGATACTTGCGGTGCAATCTGACTACCGTCTATTTCTACTACAGTATCAAACACTGCGTCATCATCTGAGCGCAATGTACGCCAGTAAGCTTCCGCTTGTTCCCATTGTGCTTCGCTTGGCGCATATGGACGACCTTTGACATAATCAATCGTCGTGTCATCGACCGCAACCATACCGACACGCGCGCCTGCTTCAATCGCCATGTTACAGACGGTCATACGACCTTCCATACTCATGTCTTCAAATACTTGACCTGCAAACTCAATCGCGTGTCCTGTTCCGCCTGCTGTACCGATCTTTGCAATAATGGCTAACACCACATCTTTTGAAGTGACGCCAGCACCAAGTTGACCAGTAACACGGATCTGCATGTTTTTTGATTTCTTTTGAATCAAGCACTGTGTTGCCAATACATGCTCAACTTCAGAGGTTCCAATGCCATGAGCCAAACAACCAAGCGCTCCGTGAGTTGCGGTATGCGAGTCACCGCAAACAACCGTCATGCCTGGCAAGACCAAACCTTGCTCAGGGCCGACTACGTGCAAAATTCCTTGGCGCGCGTCATTGATAGTAAATTCAGCAATATCAAACTTGGTACAGTTATCATCCAATGTGACAACCTGCAAGCGTGACACTTTATCTTTAATCCCAGGCACACCTTCTAAGCGCTCTTTAGTGACGGTTGGCACATTATGATCTGGACTGGCGATGTTAGCTGATAAACGCCATGGCGCTCTATTGGCCAGCTCCAATCCTTCAAATGCTTGTGGGCTCGTCACTTCATGCAACAGGTGGCGGTCGATATAAATCAGGCTCGAACCATCGTCACGCTTAGTGACTTCGTGAGCGTTCCAAAGTTTGTCATATAACGTTTGACCAGCCATGTTGCTATCCTTTATAGGTTACTAATTACTTAATTTTTTACTTACTTGCACATTGCCAAGAAGGTTCTACGTAAATACTTTGTTTATCTATATTAATTGCTCTCGCATCTGAGGTTTAAATATTATTTCTTCGTAAAACCCGACATATGACTAAAACTAGTGTTTGAGATACGTTTTAAATGTCGAATATCCAATTTTTTAGAATAAATATGTCACAATATGCCTCGATGTCTTGTGATTATAGCAGGCAAATCCTATAATAATAATTGATGATTTTTAACCAGACGCAAACTTTTATTTCTAATACGTTGTGATTAGATCAGCCAACTTTTATTTATAGCTCATAGAGTAGCTAAGGACATCCGTTTGAATACCACAAACTTGACGACATTCGTTACCGTTATGCACACTGGCAGTATCTCAGGCGCTGCAGAAAAGCTATTTATTACTCAGCCTGCTGTCAGTAAACGTATCAAAAACTTAGAAGACGAGTTTAACATTACCTTGTTTGATACGGTAGGACGAGGAATTGTACCAACCCAAGCGGCTAGTGAAATGCTACCTCATGCCAAACGCTGGCTAGAAGACTATGAGAATTTTAAAATTAACTTGCAGCACTCTCAACACATTGTCTCTGGTAAATTAGTCATTGGTACTAGTCATCATATTGGCCTACATCATTTGGCACCTGTCCTTAAACACTTTATTCAAACTTATCCAGCTGTTCAGCTAGAAGTGCATTTTGTTGATTCAGAAGCAGCACACAAAGCCGTGTTGGACGGTGATTTGTCATTGGCCTTTGTCACGCTACCACCTGTTTATGATAAGCGTTTGACCTATCATACGCTATGGTCAGATCCTCTTTATTTTATGACTGGCACTTTATCACCTTTAGCAACTAAGTCTAATGTCACCTTGGAGCAGTTGGCACGCTATCCTGCTATTTTGCCGTCCGCTAACACCTTTACCAGTCAAATTACCTTGGCTGAATTTGCCAAGCACAATCTGAAGCCTTATGCCACGATGAGTACCAATCCTCTTGAGTCTATTCGTATGCTCGTGTCTGTCGGTCTCGGTTGGTCAGTACTACCCCAAACGATGGTTAGCCAAGATTTAGAACGTATTGATATGGCAGACAATATTGAGTTACAGCGTTATCTAGGTGTGGTCATTAATCCGAAGCTCACACAGTCTAGTAGTGTCACAGCGCTGCTAGATTTACTGGCTCCTCTTGAGTAAGAACCACTTAATACAATTATATATAAATTGGACTTGTTCGCATTTGTATCCGTCATGCGTTATAATACGCGTGGCGTTGCTTTTATAACAAAACTTTACCAGAAGGACACTGATAGTCATATATTGAACACTTCTAGTAAGATATGATGGTTAGCAGTAGATTTAATGGTTTCGACTGATTGATTATACAAGTTGCTAATACTCATATATAAATAGCAGATGCGAGCAATAATAACAGATAAGCGGAACGCAAGTTCCCATTGTTCTCTATCTCTATATGAGTGCTAGCCATAGAACGACATCAGTCATATAAAACTACAGAAGTTATTGAAAAAAGCCATTATGTCTCAACTAATGGCTTTTTTTGTCTTTAGATATTGTTTTGAACGTCGCCTTATAGGACAAAACTTTAGAGTTAAAAAATAATTACCGCCAACCATGTTGGTTAAGGACAATTTATATGAACGGAGTTTCTAGTGGTGTGCTGATATCACTCGGCGCCTATTTCTTAGTGATGATTGGGATTGGTATTTACGCTTATTTTAAGCAAGCCAATGATACCGAAGGCTACATGTTAGGGGGTCGTAACTTAGGCCCAGCAGTAACAGCACTTTCTGCAGGTGCATCAGATATGTCAGGTTGGTTGCTACTTGGCTTACCTGGTTATATGTTTGCCGATGGTGTGGTCAGTATTTGGATTGCGCTTGGTTTAACATTAGGTGCATTATTAAACTATCTCATCGTAGCACCTCGCCTTCGTGTTTATACCGAAGTGGCTGACAACGCTATTACTCTACCCGATTATTTCGCAAACCGCTTTGAAGATAAGTCGCATATGCTACGCGTCATCTCAGCATTAGTCATCATTCTATTCTTTACCGTCTACACCGCTGCAAGTCTCGTCGGTGGTGGTAAACTCTTCGAAAGCTCGCTAAACCTATCTTATAGCACTGGCCTATGGGTTACTGCTGGTGTGGTTGTTGCTTATACGCTATTCGGTGGTTTCTTAGCGGTTTCAATGACAGATTTTGTGCAGGGCGTCATCATGCTGTTTGCCATGGTAATCGTACCTGTGGTTGCCTTTACTGATCTTGGTGGTATCTCAGCTACTTCAGAAGCCGTGAGAAACATTGATCCAAGCCTATTAAATGTAACTAGCGGTATGAGTCTCATTGGTATTGTATCGTTGATGGCATGGGGCTTAGGCTACTTTGGTCAACCGCATATTATCGTACGTTTTATGGCGATTCGCTCAGTAAGAGATGTACCGACTGCACGTAACATCGGTATGAGCTGGATGGTTGTGAGCCTTATTGGTTCACTAATGACTGGTTTTGCTGGTCGTGCTTACGTACAAAAAACAGCCATGACGTTAGACGATCCTGAAACTATCTTCCTAGTATTCACTCAGTTCTTATTCCATCCATTGGTTTCAGGCTTCCTATTAGCAGCTATTTTAGCGGCAATTATGAGTACTATCTCATCGCAGCTATTGGTTGTATCAAGCTCTCTAACCAAAGATGTCTATAAATTATTCTTTGATAAAGAAGCTCCAGAAGCTCGTCAAGTATTGGTAGGCCGTATTTCAGTTATCGTCGTTGCTATCGTTGCTATTATGCTAGCGTCTAATCCAGATAGCTCTGTATTGAACCTAGTATCTAACGCTTGGGCAGGATTTGGTGCTGCGTTTGGTCCGTTGGTTATCTTTAGTCTGACGTGGCGCGGTATGAACCGTAACGGTGCAGTAGCTGGTATGGTTATCGGTGCATTGACTGTTATCTTATGGATCTATGGTCCTTTCGAAGTCGACGGTATGGCGCTTAATAGCTGGTTGTATGCTATCGTTCCAGGCTTTATCTTAAGCACTATAGCTATCTTTGTGGTTAGTATTATGACTGGTGGCCCAAGACCTTCAGTTTCTGCTAAGTACAAAGAGATGGAACTAAACTTAAATAAATAAGTTAATGTAATGTCTTAAGCTCATTGTTATAAAAAAACCTCGTCATTATTGGCGAGGTTTTTTTGACTTCGCTTATCAATAACTTTCAACTACAAGCTAAGCAGTCGCGATAAGTGAAGCAGTGCGTTGAAGTATTATACAGGTACATGTTCTTGCTTGACTAATAATCTAGCTGTCACAGCGCTAGACGTATACCTTGCTAAAGCATTAGCAGCATTATGTTGTTGGTGACTCATTAAGACGACTATAGTGAAACTCATTGAGCAACTAAAAGTATCTTTTATAGATATAAAGCTAGCATCAATACATGGATAGTAGCTATGAAGCCAAACTCTATTGTTGTAACAGCATTCGTTTCTCCAACTGTCTGTGACCAACTAACCAGCTGTATTTAAAACCTTATATAACAATCACAATAGTACAGTCCACAAAAAAGCGACCTACAGTAGGCCGCTTTTTTTGATCAACAGTTATATCAGGAAACTATTTTCCTTGATAAGACAACTTCACACCAGCGATATAGCCATCGTTGTCCTCGAAGTCACCTACGATTTTATCGCTAGGCAATTGACCTTTTGCATCGCCGAACCATAGGTATTTACCACCGGCTGATACAGCCCAGTTTTCAGTGAAATTGTACTTGGCCCCAAGACCGACACTGTAATAGCCCTCAACAGGTCCGAGTGACGTTGTTGGATCACCAGCCCCACTATCCCAACCAACTGTACCACTAATAGCCAATGCTGGTGCCACACGTTTTGCTAAACCAAGCTCCACCATCCATTGGTCATCTTTATATTCCACCAAGTTCAGTCCATCAGGGCCATAGCTGATTTTACTAGTGTCATTATAAAGTGGCGGTGTAATAATAAAATCACTCCACGGTACCCAGCGTACTTTTGCTGTTGCTAAAGTTGTAGAGTTAATACCTGTTTGAAAATCAAAATTAATCGATTCAGGCGTCGTGATTTCATATTTGCTATTTCTATTTGCTGCTGCAGCGGCTTGTTCTGGAGTAGCACCTGCTGCTGTAGCTCTGATAGCTACCAACGGATAAGACTCAGATATTTGTATATCATGATCGATTTCAGAACGATAAGTCAGAGCCGCTTTTAATGCAATTTCAGGCTTACTATAAGCAATACCTGCTATATAACCATAGTCCATATCAGGATTACTGTTTGACGTGTAACCGCTAGCAGGTCCATAAGCTAAACCGCGTAACTTGGTTTCAGATTGGGTGCGCTGGGCGACTGGACCACCATAAACTTGGAAGTTTTTATTGGCACCAAACTTCATACCCAGAATCCCAGTTAAGCTTTGGCTACGCACTTCGACATTAGTATTTTCACCCGCGGTACTTGCTTCAGCTTGTGCTACTGCCACTGCTCCACGCAAGCCATCTAACTGAGCCTGCTGCTCTGGAGTCAAAACACCAGCTGTTTCTCCTGGAGCAAGTGCACCAATTCCAGCCTGTGCTGCTGCAAGGTTTGGCGCTGCACCATTGGTAATAGAAGCGATAGAGGCGTCAACATCTCCTTGTGATACGAAGTTACTTTGAGTATATTCAGCAGCTGCACCAAAAGGCTCATCATATAGTAGGCCAATACTAAAAGTATCGTTAATGTCTGCTTTTACGCCATAGCGGAAGAAATCATAAGACTCAGCAATATCACCTGTACTATCACCACGTACATAGTCATTTTGAGAGGGGTTAGTATTAGCACTATCATAACCGCTTACATCAGCATCAATATAAGTATAGACAGCTTCAGCATAGGTGCCATCTTGGAAGAAAGCAGTGACATCTTGGCCCGAACGATCAAGACCAGCAGCATTAGTCATGCTAGCGACAGAAAGAGTAGCGATTGCTACTGCAAGAGTTTTCAAGTGAAAGGTCGTGCGCATTGTATATCTCCAACGGTCCTTGTTGTATTACTACTTTGATAATCAATATACAGCATTGCTGTGCTTAACATTGAGTGTCTCAAAGTTGTGTCCTAAGTTGAATACTAATGCCTTTTTGACACTAAGACAACAATCAAAGTGCTTTATTTCCCAATTATGACTGAACAGTACAAATAAGATATAAACCAAATAATGTCGTTTACTTATAGTTTTAAATATGGTTTTTCTAAAAAGATATATATCTACAAGGTATTTTTAAGGTAAAACTGACTAATTATGATGGCAACCATAAAACCGTCTATAAAAAAAGCGACCCTTCTAAGGATCGCTTTTTTAACAGTAACATTTAGACATTTTGCTATATAACTAAGATATAGATTACTGAGCTTGATAAGAAACTTTTACACCAAGTACATATCCATCATTACTCTCGAAATCACTAACGATCGCCTTAGTCGGTATCTGGCCTTTGGCATCACCAAGCCACAAGTACTTACCACCAGCTGATATCGCCCAGTTTTCAGTAACATTATATTTAGCACCTAAGCCTGCGCTATAATAGCCTTCAGTAGGTCCAAGCGAGGTAACAGGGTTACCAGCACCACTATCCCAACCAACCGTACCGCTTACTGCCAGTGCTGGTGCTAATCGTTTGGCAAGACCTAACTCTACTTGCCATTGATCATCATCATAACTAACTAACGCTAGTCCGTCATCATCTCGAGTCGAAACCTTACTAACATCATTATATAGCGATGGAGTAATTGCAAAATCACTCCATGGAACCCAACGTACTTTGGCAGTAGCTAGTGTTGTAGGATTAATACCCGTCTGGAAATCGAAGTTTATTGATTCAGGAGTAGTAATTTCTATGCTTTCACCTCTAGTTGTTGTAAGACCCAATGCCGTTACAACTGGCTCTGGGATAAGACCAGAGCCAACAACAGGATAGGTTTCTGCTGATTGTGCATTATGCTCGATTTCTGAGCGGTAAGTTAATGCAGCTTTCAATGCGATTTCAGGCTTGCTGTATGAAAGACCAGCGATATAACCATATTCTTGATCAGCACTGATATGAGCAGTATAACCGTTAGCAGCACTATAAGCTGTACCGCGCAGCTTTACATCAGCTTTAACGCGCTGGGCTACTGGACCACCATATACTTGAAAGTTTTTATTTTCACCAAATTTAGCACCTAGGATACCTGTAATGCTTTCAGTACGTACTTCTACATTAGTACCTTCACCATTTGCATCTACAAAATTATTATCACCGCTATAATCAGCAGCAGCACCGAAAGGCTCATCATATAAGATACCAACACTAAATGTATCGTTGATATCTGTTTTTACACCATAACGGAAAAAGTCATAAGACTCTGCGATGTCATCAATTTTATTACCTGAGGTATCTTTACCAGTAACGTCAGCATCGATATAAGTGTAGACAGCTTCTGCATAGGTGCCGTCTTGTAGGAATGCGGTGATATCTTGGCCTGAGCGATCAAGGCCAGCAGCACTAGCGACGCTAGCAACAGAAAGAGTAGCAATAGCTATTGCAAGAGTTTTTAAATGAAAGGTATGGCGCATTTTATATCTCCAAACATCCGCATTGTTTTACTGTTCTACCTAGTTTTAACTGGTAATCAGTATCCGAGGTGGGAGATAGTAAAGATTTTTTAACACTAAAACAACTACAAAAACACATTATTTCTATGTTATGACCATCTAGTCATCAGACAGTGTCTATATATAAACACATATATAACTCTTGTTATCAGAGGCTTTTCTTCTTATTTCCCATTTATTAATAATGTGGTGGTCTGTCTGCCATGACGTCAAATGGTGCAATACCGTCTTCTGTATCCTGACCTTCGATCTGTTTATAAATCAGCTGTAGCTGACGTTGTAGCGTATGAATATCTTTGTCTTGTCGCGTAATTACGTCATCCAGACGTTCGACAGTTACTTCGAGATGCGCTAGGCTCATTTGCAGATCAATCACTTGTGCTTGAAGATTATCTTGCACTATAGAAGTATCGTCTTTGGCTGTAGATTGGCTCATATTTCTCTCTAAATATAGTAGGTATTAAATTGAAAGGACAGATTATTAGGGGGTTTGAAGAGTACTATAGAGTAGCAGTAAACCTACGATCATAGTCACTATATAGCAGCAGTTAGCAAAAGCAATAAATAGTACTGATAAAGCTATTTACTCGCACTACAGTGACGCGGTGGCATGTTATACTGCAGGCAATTTTGCAACAACCCCTACTTCACTATTATATAAGCTTAAGATACTCTATGGCACTGATTCATTTAAAAGACATCCACTTAGCCTTTGGCGTCGCGCCTGTTCTTGATGGTATTGATTTTTCTATCAATACAGGCGAGCGTGTATGCTTGATTGGCCGTAACGGCGAAGGTAAATCCACTTTATTTAAACTGATCAATGGCTCACTACAGCCTGACAGTGGTGAGATTATTACCAACAGTAGCATGCGTGTAGCAATGCTAGAACAAGACGTTCCTGAGACCAGTGGACGCATACTAGACATCGTTATGGGCGGCAGTCGTCGCACGGCTGATTTGCTCATTAACTATAATAAGCAAGTCGATTTGTGCGCTAATGGTGATATGGATGCCTGTGAGCATATGGCGACCCTACAGCATGATATTGATGCAGTACATGGCTGGGATTTAGAACGTGATGCCATGCGTCTGATTACCACCATGGGCCTTAATCCAGAAGATGACTTGTCATCACTATCTGGTGGTCGTAAACGCCGTGTACTACTTGCTCGTGCGCTTGTTACCAAGCCTGATGTGCTACTACTAGATGAGCCAACCAACCATTTGGATGTTGAAAGTATCGAATGGCTAGAACGCTTTTTGCTCGATTGGCAAGGTCTAACCTTGTTGTTTGTGACGCATGATAGAGCATTTGTGAATAAACTTTCGACTCGCATTATTGAGCTTGACCGTGGACAGTTGACCAGCTATGACGTGACACAAGGCGAAGGTGGCTACGCACGTTATCAAGAACTAAAAGAACTACAGTTGCAAGCTGAAGAAAAGAACAATGCTAACTTTGATAAAAAATTGGCACAAGAAGAAGTGTGGATTCGCCAAGGTATCAAAGCACGTCGTACCCGTAACGAAGGCCGTGTCCGTGAACTAAAAGCCTTACGTGAAGAGCGTAGTGAACGCCGTGAGCAAGTGGGCAATGTAAACATCACGATGGGTCAAGGCGAGAAGAGCGGTAAGCTTGTCTGCAAAGTCAAAAATTTACATCTTGAGTACGACGGCAACGTACTGGTAGATGATTTTACGACCACTATCATGCGTGGCGACAAGATTGGTATTGTCGGCCCTAATGGTGCTGGTAAAACCACGCTTATTAAAGCCCTACTCGACATGTCTGACGACGAAGTTACTAAGTCTGGTAGTGTCGAATTAGGTACTAATTTAAAAATCGCCTTTTTCGATCAATTACGTGATCAGTTAGATCTTGAAGCAAGCGTTGCACAAAACGTTTCAGAAGGTTCTGACTTCGTCGAAGTGGGTGGTCGCAAGACGCACATTATGAGCTACCTACAAGACTTTTTGTTTGCGCCAGAGCGTGCACGTACGCCAGTTAAAGCATTATCAGGTGGTGAACGCAACCGTGTGCTACTTGCTAAGCAACTATTGAAACCTGCTAACATTCTGGTACTCGATGAGCCAACTAACGATTTAGATATGGCGACGCTCGAGTTACTGGAAGAGTCGGTAGCCAGCTTTGGTGGTACGATTTTGTTGATCAGTCATGATCGCTCATTCATGGACAACGTCGTTACCTCTACGTGGGTGTTTGGCGAAGATGAAGATGGCAAAGGAGTGGTCAGTGAGTATGTAGGTGGTTATCAAGAGTACCTCGTACAAAAGAACCGTGAAGAAACCGCTCGTGCTGCCAAATCAACTGCTAACAATGCAACCAATAGCAAAGCGGCTAACAAGTCTGGCACAGCTACGAAACCAAATAAGACAGCCAAAAAACTAAATTATAATGATCAGCGCGAACTGGACAACCTGCCGAAAGAAATCGCCGCGCTCGAAGCTGAACAAGCTCAACTACAAGAAAAGCTCGCTGATGGCTCTTGGTTCAATACTGAATTTGACGCTGCAACAGCTGCTAGTGAACGTCTATTAACTATAGAAGATGAGATGATGCATAAGCTTGAACGTTGGAGCGAGCTTGAGGGCTAATATGGATAACACTCAGCTGCGTTTATCGGAATGTCGTATATATGCTTTGTATTGCGAATCTCAATAAGCAAGTCTCTTCTATTTTAAAAACATCGTTAGTTATCGTGAAGATGTCACCACTTTATTATATAGAGTGGTGATATTCGTTTTACAGCAACTTACAAAGTAGTTAGATGGTGAAAGTTAGTGAACATTACCTTAATTTCAAGTATCATTCGCTATTGCTGAAAACCCTTATTATTTATAAGGTCATTACATCATAATCCTTATTAAAGCAAAGTTAGCGTTAAACGTTGATAATCCAACTGTTTTGGTTTAATTGTCACATTCAACCTTCTAATATGTCCTATTAAGGTTGCTTGATTTTTAACGCAATAATTTATTTTATCACCGAAATAGCTTAGAATAGTAACAATTAGCAAAATTAGGCACAGCTAAAGTGGCTTGATATTGTATATTTTCTAAGCCACAAACCCAGTGTGGGATAATCCCATTTCATTCACCTGGAGGAAGTATTAATGAGCCAAGCCGAAGGCGTTAATGTACAACGCCGTAGAGTTCTTATTGCCTCAACTGCCGCGATTGGTGCAGCTGGGGTAGCTGCCGTGGCGACACCTTTTGTCCGTTCTTGGTATCCAAGCGCTAAAGCTGAGGCTGCAGGGGCTGCAGTGACCCAAGACATTGGTTCTATCGAAGATGGACAGATGATTGTTGTCAAATACCGTGGTAAACCTATCTACGTAGTTAAGCGCACCGAAGACATGGTTGCAGGACTAGAGTCAGTCAAACCTCTATTATCTGATCCTGCATCTGACGCCTCTCTACAACCTGAATACTGCAAAAATCCTACTCGCTCTTTAGATCCAACCGTATTGGTTGTCGAAGGCGTTTGCACACATTTGGGCTGTGCACCAAACTATCGTCCTGATGTGGGCGCGGTAGATTTAGGTGGTAATGATTGGTACGGCGGATTTTTCTGTCCGTGTCATGGGTCAAAATATGACTTAGCAGGTCGCGTATATAGTGGCGTCCCTGCACCACTTAATTTACCCGTTCCAGAATATGGTATGGATGGTACCATCTTGACGGTTGGGGAGGCTTAATATGAGTATGGGTAAAAAGTTAATGCATTGGGTGGACGCGCGTTTTCCAGCGACTGAAACCTATGAATACCATATGTCAAAGTACTACGCACCAAAGAACTTTAACTTTTGGTACTTCTTTGGCGTGCTATCAATGATTGTATTGGTCAACCAATTGGTGACTGGTATATGGCTGACGATGATGTACAACCCAAGTGCCGAAGGGGCATTTGCGTCTGTTGAATATATCATGCGTGACGTAAAAGGTGGTTGGCTCATCCGCTATATGCACTCAACTGGCGCGTCTGCGTTTTTCGTTGTTGTATACCTGCATATGTTTAGAGCCTTGCTATACGGTTCATACCAAAAACCTCGTGAGCTTATTTGGCTTATCGGTATGGGTATCTACCTAGCATTAATGGCAGAAGGTTTCTTTGGTTACCTACTACCTTGGGGCAACATGTCATTCTGGGGTGCTCAGGTTATTTTGAACCTTCCTGCGGCGCTACCTGTGATTGGTGACGGTCTTGCTGAATGGGTACGTGGTGATTATATCATCTCAGGTATCACGCTTAACCGCTTCTTTGCGCTACACGTTGTTGCTATTCCATTAGTACTGGTAGGCTTAGTCTTTATGCATATTGTGGCGTTGCATCATGTGGGTTCAAACAACCCTGATGGTATCGACATCAAGAAGCTAAAAGATAAAAACGGCATACCGTTAGATGGTATTGAGTTCCACCCATACTACACTGTGCATGACATGGTTGGTATTGTCGTGTTCTTTATCTGTTTCTTTGCAGTGGTATTCTTCTTCCCAGAAGGCGGCGGCTTCTTCCTTGAGCCACCAAACTTTGAGACAGCGAACTCGCTGAAAACACCAGAGCATATTGCACCAGTATGGTACTACACGCCTTTCTACGCTATCTTACGTGCTGTTCCTGATAAGCTCGGTGGTGTTATCGCAATGGGTGCTGCAATTGCTGTATTGTTCTTGATTCCGTGGCTTGATAGATCACCTGTACGCTCTATGCGTTACAAAGGCATCTTATCTAAAATAGCGCTTACTGTATTTGCTATTAGCTTTGTAATACTAGGCTACTTAGGTGCGACGCCTGCTACACCAACGGCAACTATCATGGCTCGTGTATTTACGATTCTATATTTCTTATTCTTCTTATTGATGCCGTTCTACACTGCCATTGAGAAGTGTAAACAGCCACCAGAACGCGTTACCGGAGGTCACTAATGAACACGCTAATTAAATCCCTAGCGGGACTAGGCTTCGGCGCGGCATTGATCTTAACTGCTGGTAGCGCAATGGCAGCTGGCGGTGGTGGATGTGGTACATTCGTCAACGCTGAAGGTGTGGAAGAACACTTGGCTTGTAGTACAGCCCCAATTGATTTTACCAACAAGGGCTCACTACAAAACGGTGCTAAAATCTTTATGAACTACTGTGCTGGGTGTCACTCAGCAGAGTATGTTCGACACTCTCGTATTGCTCAAGATTTAGAGATACCGCCTGAATTGGTTGAAAAGTATCTGATGGTCACTACCGATCAAATCGGTGACCATATCGATGCTGAAATCGATCCTGATGTACAAGCATCTTGGTTTGGTGCAGCGCCTCCTGATCTATCACTTGAGACGCGACTGCGTGGCGATGATTGGGTATACACATACCTACTATCGTTCTATGAAGATCCAAGCCGCCCTTGGGGTGCAAACAACTTAGTACTAGCAAACGCTGCTATGCCTCATGTCTTGCACAATATGCAAGAAGAGTTAAGCCAAGAAGAGTTTGAGAGCGAAGTTGGTGACTTAGTTAACTTTATGGCGTGGATGGGCGAGCCTGCTCGTCATGACCGTCAAGTGATTGGTTTCTTTGTGATTCTATTCTTATTAGTACTGCTCATCCCAGTTTACTTATTAAATAAAGAATTCTGGAAAGATGTCAAATAAGTCATAGTTAGTAGACAATTCTGAGAAATAAAAAAGGCACTACTTCGGTAGTGCTTTTTTATGCCTTCATATTAGGCTGTAAATCCTAGATAAGCCGGAAAATAAGTCGCTCAGCGCTAATGTTTACGTACTCTACCTTGATAAACCTTGCAAGTTTGTTTACGATGACAGCCTTTACTATTAACATTAGGCTTTCATGATTGATGCGAATGACATTCCAAGTAGTCAACTGATTTTGTATGCTGATGACGGCTACGACAGTCATGTGGTACGCCTATTACTTGAAGAAAAAAAGCTCGCTTACTATTTGTCTCGTCTGCATTCTGAGCGCCCTGAAGATTTGACTGAGCTAAACCCCTATCATACCTTGCCTGTATTGCAGCAGCGTGAGATTGCACTTTATGAGATTAATGTCATTTTCGAGTATCTTGAAGAGCGTTATCATACCAATAAATTGCTACCTGAGACACCGCAAGAACGTGCACAGTTTCGCCAATTGGCTTGGCGCATTCAGCGCGATTGGTTAGTACTCGGTAAGCATCTGCTGACACATCCAGACAGTTTTAATAAAGCCCAAGCTGCCGTTGCCAAAAAACAGCTTAGTGATTCGTTAATTACTCTATCACCCCTGTTCGCTCATAAACCTTATTTTATGGCTGATGAATTTGGTTGGTGCGACGTACTATTATCCCCACTATTATGGCGATTAGATGAGATGGGAATTGAGTTGCCACGTGCAATTAGCCGTCCATTGTTTGAATACCAAACCAGAGTATTTGAGCGCAGTAGTTTCCAAAAAAGCATACGCTAATTAGACAAGTAACAAAAGCTGTCCTAAAATAAAGTATGAATAAGACCGACGTTAATTAGTCTTTGTTATTTAATAAACTGCTAAACGAGATATTTTTCATTATTAAAAACTATTAGTATAGGAAGTCATTAGATGAGCGAAACCACCTCTATTACACCTACCCGTCCTTATATGGTACGCGCACTATATCAATGGATAGAAGACAACGCTCTGACACCGTATTTAATGGTCGATGCTACTGCTGACAATGTGCAAATCCCAACCGAGCATGTGCAAGATGGTCGTATCGTATTAAATATCGCCAGTCGTGCTACTGGTAACATGAGTATGGAAAATGATTACATTCACTTTAGCGCTCGCTTTGGCGGTGTATCACAGGAAATCTGGGTACCGCTTACTGCAGTGATGGGTATCTACGCCAAAGAAAACTCACAAGGGATGTTCTTTGATCCAAAAGAATATGACAATTACCAGCCGGAAGACGATTCAACGCCAATGTCTAAAAATCCCCCTGTCAAAACGCCTAAACCAAAGCGCGATAATAAAGCAGGTTTGAAGGTCTTAAAATAAAAAGCCTTGAAACAAACAGAACCTTAAACCAGTTCTATTTAACACAATAAAAAAGCCAGTCATATTAAATATGACTGGCTTTCTTGTTACCTATTCAAAGGCTTATCAGTTTTATATACTTGATGATACTTCAAACTGGTATCTACTGATTATGTTCTTGGCAATGTCACACCACGTTGACCTTGGTATTTACCACCACGGTCTTTGTAGCTGGTTTCGCAAACATCGTCAGCATCACTTTGGAAAAACAGCATTTGCGCCACGCCTTCTCCAGCATAGATACGTGCTGGTAGATTGGTCGTATTACTAAACTCCAAAGTGACGTGACCTTCCCATTCTGGCTCAAGCGGTGTGACGTTAACGATAATACCGCAACGCGCGTAAGTCGATTTACCTAGACAAACGGTTAATACATCACGTGGAATACGGAAATACTCCATGGTACGAGCCAACGCAAACGAGTTTGGTGGAATGATACATTCATCACCCACGATGTCAATGAAGCTTTTTTCATCGAAGTTTTTAGGATCAACGACAACTGAATGTACGTTGGTAAAAACTTTAAACTCAGGCGCACAGCGTACGTCATAACCATAACTTGAGGTGCCGTAGCTAACCAAACGCTCGCCTGCGTCATTGAAGCGCACTTGGCCCGGCTCGTATGGTTCAATCATGCCGTGTTCTTCGGCCATTTTACGAATCCAGCGGTCAGACTTAATAGACATTGTATTGTTGTTCCTTAGCAAATATTTAATAGCGACGATTATACGGAATTGACAGCTAGATTTATAGCGTGATGGCTGTTTTATCCTACATTGGTTTTAGACTGGCTAAGCAGCCAACACCCTACCTCATTATTATCTACTAGAAAATCCGCTTATCATCGACAGGCTTTGCGAATTTATTGATATTGGTTTCGATATTTTTGGCAATGTCTAGATAATATTGTGCAAAACCATCATCAGCCAAGACGCTTGGCACACCTTTATCAACTTGTGCACGAATATCACTGGCAAGCGGTAGCTGACCCAATAGTGGTACATGATATTGCTCAGCGATAAACTCACCACCACCCGTACCAAAGATCGCTTCAGTATGATTGCAGTTACTACAAGTATGTAGTGCCATGTTTTCAACCACACCCAATACTGGAATGTTTGTCTTATTAAACATCTCAACGCCTTTTTGCGCATCGAGTAGTGCAACATGCTGCGGTGTCGTGACAATGACAGCACCCGTGACTGGAATACGCTGCGCCAATGTCAGCTGTATATCACCCGTACCTGGTGGCATATCAATCACTAAGTAATCTAGCTGCGGCCAGTTAGTTTGATTATACAGCTGCATCAATGCACCCGTTGCTTTTGGTCCGCGCCATGCAACCGGTGTATTATCACAATCCAGTAAACTACCAATAGACAGCATCGCCATACCATGTGCATCGACTGGCACAAACTGCTCGTTTTCTAACTGCGGCTTTACATCAGCGACACCTAGCATCGTTGGCATACTAGGACCATAGATATCCGCATCCAACACACCAACGCGGTTGCCAAGCTTCTGTAAGGCTAAGGCGATATTGACCGTGGTGGTTGATTTGCCAACACCGCCCTTACCTGATGCCACGACAATAATATGACGGATACGAGGATGTGCAGCCAATGAAGCTTGAGTAGGTGCAGCTTTCGTAATCGGTGGCTCAGCGTCAGTACTACTGGCATTGTTATTGGCGCCAGATATAGGCTGAGACTCCATCGCATTGGTGGTCTTTGGCATCTGCTTTGGTAAGTTTGAGCCTGAGCCTTTTTCTGGTGCAGGCAGACGCACATTCATATGAATCGTGGTAATGCCATGCGGATGTAGTAACTGTCCAAGCTCTTGCTGGATCACTTCAGGCTTGCTATCTTTTGGCAAACGCAAGTCTAACGTAAGTGTTGCACCTTCACGTTCAAGTCCTGTGACCATCGTGGCTATACTGACAGTACCTATTTCATATCCAAGTAGGACTTTGTCAACGGCACTATCACGCTCTGCCTGCTGCTGGGGCGTTTCAGTTTTTGTGGTTTTTTTCTTCATAAAGTTAAACATAGCTACTATTACGGCCTATACAAGTGGGTAGGTCTGGTAAATCACTCAAACTGTATCAATGTGTATCTCGCAATCGATAGTATGAATGAGTATGTTAGCCAAACCTTCTATCGTAACAGTGTAGCTGAATTGGACGCATAAAAAAACCACAACGCCAGTAGGTCTGACGTTGTGGTTTGTGCAAGTTGTACATATATTAATTCATAAACCAGCCATGACTGGCAACGATAGATTGACCAGTAAATACATTGGTCGGAAAGGCCGCTAAAAATAGTGCCAATTGTGCAATGTCTTCCACTGTCGTAAACTCTTTATCGACCGTATTCACCAACATAATGTCGTTGACCACGGACTCTTCACTGATGCCTTTTTCAGCCGCCTGTTCTGGGATTTGTTTTTCAACCAACGGCGTTTTGACAAACCCTGGACAAATCACATGCGAACGTACCTTATGTTCTGCACCTTCTTTGGCTAATACACGACACAAACCTAGCAGACCGTGCTTGGCAGTCACATAAGGGGATTTGTATAATGAAGCCTCATGCGAGTGAGCAGAGCCCATATAAATGACTGTGCCGCCCTTATCGTCTTTATACATATGCTTAATCGCTGCTTTGGTAGTCAAAAAAGCACCATCCAAGTGGATGTTAAGCATTTTTTTCCAATCGCTAAACGCCATTTTATCGATAGGATCAATGATCTGAATGCCAGCATTAGATACCAAAATATCGATACTACCAAAGGTATCGACTAGCTGTTGTACACCATCATTTACCGCATCTTCTGAGGTAACATCCATAGCAATCGCTAAAGCACGTCCACCAGCAGCTTCAATAGCATCGACAGTTTTTTGTGCTGCTTCGAGGTCAATATCAGCAATACCAACTGCTGCGCCTGCTTTTGCATACGTTTCAGCGATGTCACGTCCGATACCGCTTGCAGAGCCAGTAACCAACGCTACTTTGCCTGTTAAGTCTTGTTCTAATTGAGTCGCCATACATATTCCTTATCATAGTCTAAAATATTATTGGTTTTTATAAAAATTGAACTGAACAAATACGCCACTATAATCATAGTGGCGTATTTGTTTGCGAGATAGATCATACTAATCTTAAGACTCTCACTTTACTGTACAAAGTTTACTGAATAATACTTACTGGCGTTTTTTCTTGTAACTCGTCAAAGCTAATACCATCTGCTAATTCAACCAGCTTCAGACCGTCATCAGTCACGTCTAATACGGCAAGCTCAGTGATAATACGATCGACCACACCTTTACCCGTCAGCGGTAATTCACAGCTGGCCAGAATTTTTGGGTCACCGTGTTTGTTGACCTGCTCCATCAATACAATCACACGCTGCACACCTGCGACCAAATCCATCGCACCGCCCATGCCTTTAACCATTTTTTTAGGAATCATCCAGTTGGCCAAATCGCCTTTTTCTGAGACTTCCATTGCGCCCAATATGGCCAAATTGACATGACCACCGCGAATCATCGAAAAAGACTCTGAACTACTAAAATAACTGGCTCCTGCTTCTGCAGTTACCGTTTGCTTGCCTGCATTGATCAAGTCTGCATCGACGTTTTCTGTTGTAGGGAACTCACCAATACCTAGCAAGCCATTCTCTGATTGTAACCATACGTCTACGCCTTCAGGAATGTAGTTGGCGACCAACGTTGGGAGACCGATGCCTAGGTTCACATAGTAGCCATCTTGTAGCTCTTTTGCAGCGCGTTGCGCCATTTGCTCTCTTGTCCATGCCATGCTGATTTCCTTATTTTTTGCGATATTCTATTTTATTCATCTAGACAGCCAGTTATCTAATCAATTAGCTGTCTAAACTACTATCAATCTAAAATTAACGATTAATTCCACGTACAGTTAAGCTTCGACTACGTTTTTATTTACGCGCCTTCTACCGCTTTAGTCGTGGTTTTTTCGATACGTTTTTCAGGGCTAGCATTCAGTACGATACGCTGAACAAAGATACCTGGTAGATGCACTTCATCTGGATCGAACGTACCCGTCTCAACGATTTCTTCTACTTCAACAATAGTGGTTTTTCCTGCCATCGCGCAGTCTGGGTTAAAGTTACGAGCGGTTTTGTTGAACATTAAGTTACCCGCCTTGTCGGCCTTTTGCGCCTTGATTAGGGCGACATCCGCACGCAATGAATGCTCTAGCACATAAGTACGACCATCAAAATCACGAGTCTCTTTGCCTTCAGCGACCAACGTACCTACGCCTGTTGCAGTATAAAACGCAGGAATACCAGCACCGCCTGAGCGCAGCTTTTCAGCCAATGTCCCTTGAGGCGTCAACTCAACTTCTAACTCGCCTGCCAAGTACTGACGCTCAAACTCTTTATTTTCACCCACATAGGACGAAATCATTTTTTTGATTTGGCGAGTTTGCAATAATAGCCCTAGACCAAAGTCGTCAACACCAGCGTTGTTACTGATACAAGTCAACGCTTTGACTTTACTATCGCGCAGCGCTTCGATTAATGCTTCTGGAATACCGCATAGACCGAAGCCACCGATCGCGAGTGTTTGCCCGTCACTGACGACACCTTTTAGCGCTTCTTCGGCGCTGTTATATACTTTTGATTGACTCATGCTTATCTCCTATGACTATATTTATGTTTTTAATCCGTGCACAACCTAATGCTGAATTAAGTGTCTCAATTGTCCGTTTGATTGTTGATTGTTGATTGTTATAAAAATTAAAAGCGCAAATAAACCACGCTTATCCTTCTATTGAACCCTATACCACTAGCCAAAACATACCCATGATAATGGCGCCAGATACTGCCAGTACTATTAGGCAATAACCCATAATCGCACGCGCATCCAAACCTGCAATACCCAACAATGGCAGAGCCCAGAATGGCTGAATCATGTTGGTCCATGCATCGCCCCACGCAATTGCCATCGCAGTAATGGCTGGACTAACACCCAACTCAATGCCAGCAGGAATCATAACAGGACCCTGTACGGCAAACTGTCCACCGCCGGACGGTACAAAGACATTAACTAAGCCAGCACTTAAAAATGCAAAAATTGGGAAGCTGTCTGCAGAGGCAGAGTTAACGAAAAACTCGGTCACTTGCGTACTGATAGAGACACCATCCACATTTGCACCCGTCATAATACCCATGATGCCACCGTAGAACGGAAACAATAGCACGATACCTGTGATGCCACCAATTCCTGAATGTACAGCACGATAATAACGCTCTAACGTACCATGTGACAGCAAACCTATGAATAAGAACAGCCCAATGACGATATTTAGTCCCAGATTAAAACCGTTGCTACCAAACTCACTGATATAGTACATCAGCGCCAAGGCCAATAAGATGACAGCGATAATACGACTATCATCTAATTTTTGTGCAGGCGTATCTCTTTGGGGTGCGATATACACTTCTTTTTTGATCAATTTAGGATCAATAACGGTAGGATTCTTTGGATGCATAAAGCGATTTACGAGTGGCAGAATAACTATGAGTAAACCTACTAGCAGCATGTTGTATCCTGCAAATACCGTCTGCGATAAAGGTACCGCTTCCGTCATGGTGTTACCTGACAACGTCATTAACGTATCACCACCAGAGCTGAGCGTTAGTGGTATCGAACCTGAGAAGCCACCATGCCAAATCACAAAGCCTGAATACGCAGCAGCGACGAGTAAAGGATAATCGACATTGGCTACTTTCCTTGCCAGTGCTTTTGCAAAGATTGCTCCGATGATTAAACCAAAGCCCCAGTTTATCCATGAACCAACCAGCCCAACTAAGGTTGAGACCATAATAGCGGTCGTCGGAGAATGCACTCTACTGGCAAGACTATCTAGTAAACGTTGAATGAATGGTGCACTAGCGAATGCGTAGCCAGTAACTAGGACCAATGCCATTTGCATGGCGAAGCTATGCAGTGACCACAGACCGTTGCCCCAATGCCCCGCCATCGCAATCATGTCCTGGCCCGTAGTAGCCAGTCCTACAGCAAATGCGATAAGGGTCAAAACAATCGAAAATACGAATGGGGATGGTAGGTAGCGATTGACTAACTGCACGCTCATATTAGTGATGGCACTAAACATATTCACGTTCCTTGTAAATTTGATGTTTGGTTTTAAGAGTTATTATTAGAAATTTTTTATACAATTATCAGGCTTGATAGCGATGATGAGTACTACGTCTAGTAAATGGCAAAATTATATTTTATATTATTATCCATAACAATACATTTTATCTCGCTATATCATGCGCGAGATACTTGTGCTAACTTAACATATTATTTCCATAGCGACTAGAAAATAACTACCAGCGCTTGTGAGTCAAAGCTTTGCAGGATATAGATCGGTGAAATATTAATGATTAGCAGCGTATTAGTCTAGATTTATGTTTGATAAAATGGACGAAATAAGCTTATTTTGATTAATTTTATTGACCCATACCAATAAGCACGGCATACTCGCTGCCTGATTTTTGCCAAGGAGGGCCATTATGTTTAGCACGCTTGCTATTGTTATTACTTTATTATTACTCATGTTCTTTGCTTATCGTGGCTATTCTGTGCTGATCTTAGCACCGATTATGGCAACGTTAGCAGTCTTGCTATCAGGTGACTTTTTAAGCACCATTCCCGCTTATACCGATGTATTTATGGGTGCACTAAGCGGATTCTTACTCAAATTCTTTCCGATATTTTTGCTAGGTGCACTATTTGGACGCTTAATGGCAGACTCTGGCGCTGCAACCGCTATTGCCAATACTGTCGTCGAAAAGCTCGGTGCCAGCAAAGCTATCCTTGCTGTGATTTTGGTCTGTGCTATTTTGACCTATGGTGGCGTATCATTGTTCGTTGTGGCTTTTGCTATCTATCCAATCGCCAAGGATTTGTTTAAAGCCGCCGATATTCCAAAACGTTTGATTCCAGCGGCGATTGCCCTAGGGTCATTTACCTTCACAATGACTGCCCTACCAGGCACGCCAGCTATTCAGAATGCCATTCCAATCCCCTATTACAACACCAATGTATTTGCCGCTCCTATTTTGGGTATTATCGGTGGTACGGTTATGTTTATTGGCGGTTGGATGTGGTTACAGTCACGTGCTAGAAAAGCCAATGCAGCGGGCGAAGGTTATGGTCAGCACGATGATGAAGATGTGGGCGGCATCGACGCAAACGCAAAAGAAGCTGAGGTATTAAACACTCATCAGACGTCGTTTACCATTGCTATGATTCCTTTAGTATTGGTCATCGGTCTAAACGCTATATTGACATATATTATTTTTCCATCGATGGACTTTGGTAGTTTACAGACACAATTTCCTGAATTGAATATCGCAGGCTCACTCGGATTATGGTCAATCATCATCTCATTGGTCGTGGCTTGTGTGGTGTTAATTCTGCTCCGTATCGGACATTGGAGTAATCTACAAAAAACCATCAACCGTGGTACTTATGACTCTATGTTGCCGATTTTTAATACCGCATCAGAAGTTGGTTACGGTGCCGTTATCGCGTCATTAGCTGGTTTTTTGCTCATTCGTGACAGTATCCTGAACCTAAACCCTGACAACCCTCTGATATCAGAAGCAGTCGCGATGACTACACTGGCTGGTATCACAGGTTCATCATCTGGTGGTTTGAGTATTGCGCTATCGACATTGGGCGAAGACTATTTAAGAATGGCGGTCAATGCTGGTATCGACCCTGAGCTTATGCACCGCGTAGCCGTCATGGCAGCAGGTGGTCTTGATACGCTTCCGCACAGTGGCGCTGTCATCACCTTGCTAGCCATTTGTGGTCTGACCCACAAACAGTCTTATTTAAACTTGGCGATGGTTACAATGGTCATTCCATTGGTCGCTGTGGTTACTGTTATTATCTTAGGTACGATGTTTGGTTCATTCTAAAGTAGCTTGGTTAG